>DATEZO010000148.1:0-32822 GCA_035255485.1 Burkholderiaceae bacterium | reverse complement strand
TGGTGGCGGCATTTTTCATGCATCTGAACACTGGCAGCGGCCTGATCCGGATCGTGGCGGCGGCCGCATTGTTCACGCTGGCACTGCTGTTCGCCTTGAGCGGCGGCGATTATGCGACCCGCGGCGCGCATCCGGCGCCGTGGCAAAAGCCGCAGCAACTGCCGGCCGCGATTGCGCCCCGCTAATGGCGATCATTGATCCGCACGAAGAAGTGATGATGTCATCGCGCCCTGTTTTCACCCTCTTCCCGCGGGGGAGGGCTGAGGAGAGGGGGAGTGTTCTGACGAAAACAGGAAAGGCCGTATATGGAACGGAAAATCGCAGTCATTACCGGCGCTTCGGCCGGCATCGGGCGCGCGGCCGCGGTCGAATTCGGCCGGCACGGCTGGCGCGTCGCCTTGCTGGCGCGTGGCGTCGACGGCTTGACCGGTGCGCACCGCGAAGTGGAGCAGGCCGGCGGCGAGGCGATGGTGATTCCGACCGATGTCGCCGACCAGGCCCAGGTGGAAGCGGCGGCGGCGCGCATCGAGCGCGAATGGGGTCCGATCGAGGTCTGGGTCAACGATGCGATGGCGACCATTTTCTGCCCGGCATTGTCGATCACACCCGAGGATTTCCGGCGTGCCACCGAAGTCACCTATCTGGGCGCGGTGTGGGGCACGCTGGCGGCACTGAAGCGCATGCAGCCCCGCAATCGCGGCACCATCGTGCAGGTCGGCTCGGCGCTGGCCTATCGCTCGATTCCGCTGCAGGCGCCGTACTGCGGCGCGAAAAGCGCCTTGCGCGCCTTCACCGATTCCCTGCGTTCCGAGCTGATCCATGACAAGAGCCGGGTGCATCTGACCATGACCCATCTGTCGGCCTTCAACACGCCGCAATTCGACTGGGGTCGCAGCTGCATGCCAAACCGGCCGCAGCCGCTCGGCAAGATTTTCCAGCCGGAACTGGCGGCGCGCAGCATCTATTGGGCGGCGACGCATCGGCGGCGTGAACTATGGGTCGGCTTTCCGGCAGTGGAAGCGATTATCGGCACGCGCATCATGCCCGGCTTTCTGGACCGCAAGCTGGCGCGGGAAGCCTATGACGGCCAGCAAACCGACGAGCCGGCAGCCGCCGGCCGGCGCGACAATCTGTACCAGCCAGTGCCGGGCGACCATGGCGCGCGCGGACGTTTCGATGGGCGCGCAGTATCGTCGAGCTGGGAATTGTGGCTGGTTACGCATCGCTGGAGCATGGCATTCGGCGCGCTGGTATTGATTCTTTTGTTGTTCCTGGTCTTGCGCATTGCATGAATATCCCGCAATCAAGAACTATCCGGCAACGTATCTTCTCTAATCACGGCGCCATCCCGATTGTGTTGAATCAGTGTTGATCGTGTGCAAGAAAAGTCATGACATGCAAATAAAAACCTTGAACAATGCGAACAAATAATCGTTACCAGATCGATTTACGCTATATCCTGCCTTGGGCTGTGCTTGCGATTCTTTTGGCGTCCCTGTCATGGGACATGCTATTCATCAAACTCGATCATGACAAGGCGTTGGCCAGACAAAATGGTTTCAGGCAGGCAACCGCATTGGCCAATTCGTATGCCGAACAACTGTCGCGCACGATGGAGCAAATCGACCAGATCACATTAACCATCCGATATTACTGGAAAGAAACCGGCGGCACCCTGCGACTGGAAGATCAGGTGCGGAGTGGCCTGTATCCATTGAATTCCTGGCTATTTGTAACGATTGCCGACCGCAATGGCGAATTGGTCACCAGCACATTCCCTTTCAAGAAAGGAATGAGCGTGGCGGGCAAGAACTGGTTTGAGCAGCCGCGATTCAATGCCTCTGATGCGATTTTCATTTTCCCTGCGGAAACCGGCCCCCGAATTGGCAAGCCCATCATCCGGTTGAGCCGGAAACTGCTGGCGGAGGACGGCGCTTTCGATGGTGTGGCCTGGGTCGCGGTTCAGCCTGATTACCTGACCTCGTTCCAGGATCAGCAGAGCCTTGGGAAGGGCGATTTTGTCACTGTCAACATCAAGAATGGCCCGGTGCTGGCGGCCAAGGTAGGACAGAACAGGGATCAGGCGCAGATTTTCTATCGTGACAATCCGGTCTTTGATGCATTTGGCGGCGCGATGGAAGAGCCGGGAGAAAAATTCCAGGATAACGAAGCGCGTATTGTTGCATGGAAAAAACTTGAGAATTACCCCCTGATCGCGGTGGCGGCGCTCTCGGAAACGGATGCCTTTGCGGCATTCGACAAGATGGCGCAATCGTACCGGCAGATCGCGGTCGTCGGCACCGCTTTCCTGATTTTATTCGCTCTGGTCGGCATGGGGTTTTCAGTACACCTGGGCTGGAGAAAGCGGCATGCGGAGAACGTGAAGAACACCTACAGGCTGGCGGTCGATGGCGCGCAGGAGGGCTTTTACATGATGCGCCCGGTATTCGGCCGCGGCGGAAACATCATCGACTTCCGGGTGGAAGACTGCAACGAACGCGCCGCCGCCATGGTGGGCCTTGGCAAGCATCAGATGGTTGGCCGCAGGATTTCCGACATACTCAGTGAAGGGCAACGGCGCGGCATGTTTGCCGTCCTGCAGCGCACCCTGGAAACCGGGTTCTACGAGGAAGAATTCCGCGTTCCCGCCACCAGTCCGCTCAAGGCAAGCTGGGTCTATCGCCGCTTTGTCCGGGCCGGCGACGGCATTGCGCTGACGCTACGGGACATCTCGGAAGCCAAGGCGCATGAACAGGCGCTTTCGAATCAGGCAAATACGGACCCCCTGACGAAATTGCCCAACCGCCACTGGCTGATGGATCAGCTTCCCACGACCATCAGTCATGCAGGCAGCGGCAACCGGCAGTTGGCGATCCTGTTCATCGACCTGGATAACTTCAAGAACATCAACGACACCCTGGGGCATGATGCCGGCGACGAACTGCTGAAAAATACCGCATTGCGCCTGAAATCGACTGTCAGGGCATTCGATCATGTGGTCCGGTTGGGGGGCGACGAGTTTACGGTGATCCTTGAACAGGTGGACATGCTCGAGAATGTATCCCGCATCGCCGAACAGATCGTCAAGGCTGTCAGCGCGCCATTCACGCTGGCCGGCATCAGCGACAATCGGGTTAACGCATCGATCGGCATCAGCCTGTTTCCGCAAGACGGCGCGGATGCCGAAACGCTGCTCAAGCATGCCGACATCGCCATGTATGCCGCCAAGGCCGCCGGCAAGGGCCGCTATCATTTTTATCATTCGCACCTGTCGGATACCCTGGTATTGAAACTCAACAAGGAGGCCGCCTTGCAACAGGCGGTCGAGCGCGATGAATTCCTGATGCATTACCAGCCCAGGGTCGGCACCAATACCGGCAAGATGTCGAGCATGGAAGCCCTGCTGCGCTGGATGCATCCGAAACGGGGATTGACTCTTCCGGAAGAATTCATCGACGTGGCGGAGGATACCGGCCTGATCCTCAGGATCGGGGAAATCGTGATCGAGAAGGTCTGCGCCCAGATTGCCGAATGGAAGTCGCGTGACCTGGTGCTGGTGCCGGTGTCTATCAATGTGTCGGGCCTGCAACTGAAATCCGGCAATCTGAGCGGCTTTTTGCAGGATGCCCTCCGGCGGCATGATATCGCGCCGTCACTGATTGAAATCGAACTGACGGAATCCTCCATGATCGGCAAGGAAAAAACGGTGATCGATGAACTGAAGGCGATGCGGGCAATGGGCATCAAGCTGCTGATCGACGATTTCGGCATCGGCTACTCTTCCTTGTCGCAATTGCAGCAGCTCGATGTCGATGTCCTCAAGGTCGACCGCGCCTTCACCGAGTCGCTATGCAAAAGCGCGGAAGGCATGGCCTTCTTCAAGGCAATCATATCGATGGCGGATGCGCTCAATATCGGTACGGTGGCGGAAGGTGTCGAAACGGCGGAGCAGGTGCGCGCGCTGCAGGCACTTTCATGCGAAGAAATCCAGGGTCATTTCGTGTCGCGTGCGGTGCCTGCTGCCGAGATCCCGGCGCTCATGCTGAAAAGCTTTCTTTTTCCCTCTTCCGCGCCGCGCATTGCCGCTGCATTGAGCTGAAGAAGCCGCTTGCCTTTGCCAAGGGCCGATTTGGCAATTTCATATACAGGGGTCCTGTATTTTAAAATGCCAGCATGATTGTTGCGAATATATAGTTATTTTTGCATATACTCCCTGCATTATTGTATTCGGATTCAATGCATGCCGATCAGCAGTCGGGTATCGCTCAGGTATTTGTACTCCGGAACTTCCAGGTTGGCCGGCGCCGGCACATTCTTGAATACGCGTCCGGCCAGGTCGAATTTCGAGCCGTGGCATGGGCAGTAAAAACCGCCTGGCCATTCCGGACCCAGGTCGGCTGCGCCGGGTTCGGGCCGGTAGCTCGGTACGCAGCCCAGATGCGTGCAAATACCGATCACGATCAAAAACGGCGGCTTGATGGCGCGATCGGGATTGGTTGCGTAGGCCGGTTGTTGCGGCTGTATCGATTTCGGATCGGCAAGCAGGGTGTTGTGCTTGTCGAGCGTGGCCAGCATCGTATCGGAACGATGCACTACCCAGACCGGCTTGCCGCGCCATTCGACCGTCATTAATTTACCCGGCGCAAGTTTGGCTATATCCACCTCCACTGGCGCACCGGCTGCCCTGGCTGCCTCACTGGGCGTCATGCTTTCGACAAAGGGAACGGCGGTGGCAACGATCCCGATCCCACCCATGCCGGCCGTCGCAGCCAGAAGAAGTTTCCTGCGCTGCAGATCCGCATCGTCAGTCATGAGCTGTCTCCAGTCTGAAAAGGGAAATGATGTTGGACATGGCATGGATTCATGGCTCGCCCCAGGCAATTGTCGACAGCAGCGCCAGTTCGGCCTTGCGCGAATCCAGCCGGGTATGCTGCACCACGACCGGGACGTCGGACTCGATCACGCTGGCATAGTCGGTGCCGTGCGGAATCATTTCAGGATCGGTCAGGTCATTGAAGCGCAGATGCAGCGTGCGCTGCGCGGGCACCACGATACGATATGGTCCGGCCGGTTGGCGATCCCTGAAAAACACGGTGATGGCAATCGTGGCATCCACATCGCCTGCGTTCAGGATGCAGGCTGTCTCGTGGCTTGTCAGCTCGCGGCTGTCGGCACTGCTTTGCGGCGGAATGTAGCCTTCCGCAATGGCCCAGCGCTTCTTTCCAATTGCCTGCATGACCGTCATCTCGAAAACCAGCACTCTTTCCAGGTAAGTCTAACCGTGTCGGCACATGTCCCCATGATCTCGCTCAGACATCCTGTCCGATGGCCAGCAGCAACAGTTGCGCCAGATGCAGCGGCCGTGCATCGGTGGCCTGCGTAATCTGCTCGCGGCAACTGAATCCGTCGGCGACGATCAGCGTATCCGGCCCGGCGCCGCGTATTGCCGGCAGCAGGACGCGTTCTGCGCAGCGCATCGATACCTCGTATTTGTCGCGCTCGAAGCCGAACGAGCCGGCCATGCCGCAGCAGCCGGCATCCAGCATCTCGACATCCAGGCCGAGCTGTTTCATCACCGACTGGTCGGCATCCATCTTCAGTACCGCCTTGTGATGGCAATGCCCATGCACCACGGCGCGCCGCGCCAGTTGCGGAAACGGAAAAGCGCCGGTTTGGCGGTCCAGGTATTCGGAAAGTGTCACCACCTGCTGATGCAGCCGCTTGGCCTGTTCGCTGGCGGGAAACAGGTTCGGCAGTTCGTCGCGGAACACCGATACGCAGGCCGGCTCCAGGCCGATGATCGGCGTGCCGGCGCGGATCTCGTCGGCCAGGGCAGCCATTATCTGCTGCAGATATGCCCTGGCACGCCTCAGCATGCCGAATTCATACAGCGGCCGGCCGCAGCACAGATGTCTGCGCGGAATCTCGACCGTGCAGCCGGCGTGCTCCAGCGCCTGCACCGCCGCGATCGCGACTTCGGGATGGAAATAATTGTTGAAGGTGTCGGGCCACAGGATCACCCGCGCGCCGCCGGTTTTCGGCGCCGCCCGCTGCCGGAACCAGGCGGCGAACGATTGCGGCGCGAATGCGGTGATGCGGCGCTGCGGCGCGATATGGGCAAGCGCTTTCGCGATGCCGGCGAACGGCTCTTTTTGCGTGAACAGATTCGCCAGCCCCGGCATGCGCGACGCCAGCTGCGCCCAGCGGTCGATCATGCCGAAGGCATAGGCATTCAGCGGGCGCATCCGACCCTGGTAATAATGCGCCATGAATTCAGCTTTCCAGGTCGCCATATCGACATTGACCGGGCATTCGCCCTTGCAGCCCTTGCACGACAGGCACAGGTGCAACGCCTCGTGCACCGCCGGTTCCTTCCAGCCGCCGGTGATGACCTTGCCTTCCATCATCTCGAACAGCAGGCGGGCGCGGCCGCGGGTCGAGTGCATTTCCTCGCCGGTCGCCATATAGCTCGGGCACATGGTGCCGCCTTTCTTGCGGCATTCGCCGACGCCGACGCAGCGTAGCAGCGTGCGTGCAAAATTGCCGTTGTCTTCCGGATAGCGAAAATGCACCGCGACTTCGGGCGGATTGTAATCGGCCCCCAGCCGCAGGTTTTCATCCAGCTGGTAAGCGCCGACCACCTTGCCCGGGTTCATTTTCCAGTGTGGATCCCAGATACCCTTGAATTCGCGGAACGCCTGCATCAGTTGGGGACCGAACATGATCGGCAGCAGCGCGGCCTTGGACTGGCCGTCGCCATGCTCGCCCGAAATCGATCCGCCCAGGCTGGTGACGAGATGGGCAGCTTCATGCAGGAATTCGCGAAAGATCCGGATGCCGGGCGCGGTTTCCAGGTCGAAATTGATGCGCGTATGCACGCAGCCCTGGCCAAAATGGCCGTACAGATCGTAGTCGTAATCATAGCGCTCGAACAACGCGCGCAGCTTGCGCAGATATTCGCCGAGTTTTTCCGGCGGCACCGACGAGTCTTCCCAGCCTTCCCAGGTGACTGCCTTGTTCGGCACGTGCGCGGTGGCGCCAAGGCCGGATTCGCGCACTTTCCATAGCATTTCTTCCACCGGCGGATCATCGTACAGTTTCATTGACGGTGGATTGTCGGCGTGTTTCAGCGCATCCATCAGCCGGCGTGCCTGCGCATCCGAATCCTGTTTGCTGTCGCCACCGAATTCGACCAGCAGCCAGCCGCCGCCCGGCGGCAGCAGTTCGATGTTTTCCGGATGCATATGCACTGCCTTCATGTCTGCAACCAGGCGATCGTCGATGCCTTCCAGTGCGATCGGCTGATGCCGCATGATGTCCGGCACATGGTCGCCGGCCTCGTATACATCCTTGTAGCCCAGGACCAGCAGCGAACGGGCACGCGGATTGTCGAGCAGGCGCACGGTCGCTTCCAGAATGACGACGCAGGTGCCTTCCGAGCCGACCAGCGCCCGCGCCACATGGAAGCCGCGCTCCGGCAGCAGGGCTTCCAGGTTGTAGCCGGACACGCGCCGCGGCAGCGGCGGAAAACGGCGCCGGATCTCGTCGGCATTGCGGTCGCGCAGCGCCTGCAACTGGCGGTAAATCTCGGCGCGCCGGTCGCTGCCGCGCGCGATCTCGTGCAGTTGCGCGTCGTCGGTCGCGCTGACCCGCATCCGCACGCCGTCGTAGGTGAGAACTTCGAGCTCGATGATGTTGTGCACGGTTTCGCCGCCCATCACCGAGTGCGGGCCGCAGGAGTTGTTGCCGATCATGCCGCCCAGCGTGTTATGCGTATGCGTGGCCGGGTCCGGGGCGAAGGTCAGGCCATGCGCGTTGGCGGCGTCGCGCAGGTCGTCCAGCACCACACCCGGCTGCACGCGCGCAGTTTTGGCCGCCGCATCGATTTCCAGCACCTGGTTCATGTACTTGGAAAAATCCAGCACCACGGCCACATTGCAGCACTGGCCGCACAGGCTGGTACCGCCGCCGCGCGACAGGATCGGCACGCGGTAGCGATAGCACAGGCGCACGGTTTCGATCACATCCTCGGTTGTGCGCGGAATCACCACGCCGATCGGCACCTGCCGGTAATTCGAGGCATCGGTGGCGTACAGTGCCCGGCTGCCGGCATCGAACCGGACTTCACCGCGGATCGCTCGCTTCAGTTCCGCCGCCAGCTGCGCGGTGTCGCCGAAGTCGTTGGCGCGGTGCGCAGCCGGCGCGCGGGTATCGACCAGGGTGTTTTTCATGGCAGTCAGCGTAGGCCTCAGTCCTTGCGCTGGCCGGGAGGGAATAGCCCTTCCCAGACTTCCTTGATGGAAGACAGCACGATGCCGAGCGAATCCGGGTCGCGATGCAGCAATGCCGAGAAGTAGGCTTTCGCCTGCTTGCTCGATATATGCGGCGGCAGCGGCGGCACGTCGGGATCGGTGACCATCTCGACCAGCGTCGGCTTTTTCGATGCCAGCGCCCGTTCCCAGGCCAGCGCCACATCCACGCCGCGATTGACGCGAATGCCATGCAATCCCAGCATGTCCGCATATTTCGCATACGGAAAATCCGGCACATCCTGCGACGGTTCGAACTTCGGATTGCCTTCCATCGCACGCTGCTCCCACGTGACCTGGTTCAGGTCGCCGTTGTTCAGCACCATGATCGTCAGGCGTGGATCCTGCCACCTGCGCCAGTATTTCGCGATCGTGATCAGGCCGTTGATGCCGTTCATCTGCATCGCGCCGTCACCCACCATGGCAATCACATGGCGGTTGGGATGCGCGAACTTTGCTGCAATGGCGTACGGCACACCCGGCCCCATCGTCGCAAGGCAGCCCGACAGCGACGCCATCATGCCGCGCCGGATTTTCAGGTCGCGTGCATACCAGTTGGCAGCCGATCCGGAATCGCAGGTCAGAATGCAGTTGTCCGGCAGACGCGGCGACAATTCCCAGAACACCCGCTGCGGATTGATCGGATTGGCATCATTCATGGCGCGGCCCTGCAGCACGCGCCACCAGCGATCCACGCTTTCCTCGATGCGCTTGCGCCAATCGCGATTCTGCTTGCGGCGCAGGTGCGGAATCAGCGCGCGCAGGGTTGTCTTGCTATCACCGACCAGTGCGATTTCCATCGGATAGCGCAGGTTCAGCATGCGCCCGTCGATGTCGATCTGCACGCCGCGCGCCTGGCCTTCCTGCGGCAGGAATTCGGAGTAGGGGAAAGACGAGCCGACCATCAGCAGCGTATCGCACTCCATCATCAGATCCCAGCTCGGCTTGGTGCCAAGCAAGCCGATCGCGCCGGTGACAAAGGGCAGATCGTCCGGCACTGCCGCCTTGCCGAGCAGCGCCTTGGCCACGCCCGCGCCGAGCAGGTCGGCGACTTCAATGATTTCATCGGTCGCTTCCAGTGCGCCTGCGCCTACCAGCATCGCTACCTTGTTGCCGGCATTCAGCACTTCTGCAGCGCTCAGCAAGTCGGCCTCGGACGGAACAATGCGGCGCGCAGTGTAGCCAATGCCGGAATGTATGGTGCCATGCTCGCGTGGCGGCGTCTCGACCGCCGGCAATTCCTGCACGTCATTTGGAACAATGATGCACGTCACCGTGCGCTGGTCGCGTGCGATGCGTACCGCACGATCCACCAGATGCCGCATCTGGTCCGGCACTGTCGCCATATGCACGAATTCGCGTGCGACATCCTTGAACAGGGAAATCAGGTCGACTTCCTGCTGGTAATCGCCGCCGAGTGCAGCCCGTCTTTGCTGGCCGACAATGGCGACTACCGGCTGATGATCCATCTTGGCATCGTACAGGCCATTCAGCAAATGGATCGCGCCAGGGCCCGATGTCGCCAGGCAGACACCGACCTGGCCAGTAAATTTTGCATGTGCGCATGCCATGAATGCCGCCATTTCTTCATGCCGCGTCTGTATGAAGTCAATGCCGGTCTCGGTTCGCCCCAGCGCGCCCATGATGCCGTTGATACCGTCGCCCGGATAGCCGTAGATGCGATGCACGCCCCACGCCGCAAGCCTTTGCAGCAGGAAATCGCTGACAGTCGCCGCCATATGCACCTCTGATGAAATAGGGGAAAAGGCTGTAGCCCGCAAACGGCATGCCAGTGCAGCCGATTCGCACATGCTCTATTCGGTAAGCCATGTATGGAAAGCGCCCGGTTGCCTGACAAAAAAGGGCGGTAAAGGGTAGCCGGGAAGGCACATTGCATCCGGGGTTTTAAGGTTTATGGTGGCATGCTTTCCAGATTGCACCGTACTGCATGCAAGCGGCGACAAGCAAAAGAGGCGTTCCGATTGGGTAAAGCGCTACTCCCGCAGCGCTAAAATTACCTGCCCGTCTGGTAAAAATTACAGCCGCTGGCGCAGCACGGCATGACGAGTGGGGATTGGCGACAGGCATCGGCATGCAACTTGCAAGTCGCTTGAATTTCAGGGTGTCAACATGGAGGATATGACCCGCCGGCAAGGCAGCTACCCGCCGATTGCGGACTATGCCTTCATCAGCGACTGCCACTGCACGGCGCTGGTATCGCGCACCGGCTCGGTGGATTGGTGCTGCATGCCGCGCGTCGACTCCGACAGCTGTTTTGGCCGCCTGCTTGACTGGAAGGAAGGCGGCTATTGCGCAATTTCACCCACGGATGCGAACCATGTCGTGACGCGGCGTTATCTACCTGACACGATGGTTCTCGAAACGCGCTTTCGCACAGCCGAGGGGGAAATCCTGCTGTACGACTATTTTGCGATCGGCAACGATGTGAACGGGCAAATGCGGCACGATCATGTGCGGATCGTGCAAGGCGTTTCGGGTGCAATGGAGGTGCAAATCGAGATGCGCCCGCGTTTCGAATTCGGAAAAATCATTCCCAGGACACGCCGGCATGCAAACGGCGTCTATACGACCATCGGCAGCAACATGGGATTGATGATCGATGCCGACTGCCCGCTGGAAGTGATCCGGCATTGTGATCTGGAAGCAAGATGCCGCGTCAGCGCGGGACAGCGGGTGCGGCTCCTGGTGCATTTTGAATCGCCTGAACTGATCGATCAGGCGGTTGTTTCCCGAAAACTTGACGCCGCCGATATCGATGCCGGCTTCGAGCGCACTTGCGCATGGTGGCGCAACTGGATCGGTGGGGGCCGGGCGCGAGAGATGACACTGGATATGCAGACCGTGCGCTCCATGCTGATATTGAAATCACTGACCTATGAAAGTACCGGCGCCATCATTGCCGCACCGACGACTTCGCTGCCGGAAGCCGTGGGGGAAGGCAGAAACTGGGATTACCGTTTCAGCTGGGTGCGTGATTCGGTGTTCATGGTGCGCGCGCTGTATGAAACCGGTTACGAGCAGGAGGCAAAGCGCTTTCTGCAGTTCATCCAGCGCAGTTCCGCAGGTAGCGCCGAACAGTTGCAGATCATGTATGCGGTGGATGGCAAGCGCCGCCTGACCGAAATCGAGCTCGGCTGGCTGGAAGGGTACCGCGGCTCGCGGCCGGTTCGCATCGGCAATCACGCCGCCACGCAGATCCAGCTGGATGTATATGGCGCCATCCTGGAAATCGCCTGGGAATGGCATGCCAATCATCATCCGATCGACCGGCAATACTGGTCGTTCCTGACCGATGCGGTGAATGCGGTCTGTGCCAGATGGCAGGAGCCGGACCATGGCATCTGGGAATTTCGGAGCGCACCGCGTCATTTCGTGCATTCCAAGGCGATGTGCTGGGGCGCATTGGAGCATGGCATCCGGCTGGCGCGGGAAAACCGGTTGCGGGCGCCGCTCGATCGATGGATGCGCACGCGCGATGCCATTCGCGATGCGATCCAGAGTGCCGGCTTCGATTCCCGGCGCGGCATCTTCATACAGGCATTCAATGACGATCAGCTCGATGCCGCATTGCTGCTGCTGCCGCGGATCGGCTTCATCGACTACAACGATCCACGCATGATCCGCACCGCCGATGCGATTTGCGAAGAACTGGATCAAGACGGGCTGATTCTCCGCTACAAGACGGCGGATGGCTTGCCCGGATGCGAAGGCGTATTCATCGCATGCACGTTCTGGCTGGCCGGTTGCCTGGCCAGCCAGGGCAGGCGCGGCCCGGCCTGGACATACTATCGGCGCGCAACGGAGTGCGCCAATGACATCGGCCTGCTTTCCGAGGAGTTCGATATTGAACAGCGGCAGATGCTGGGCAATTTCCCGCAGGGCCTGACGCATGTATCGCAGATCATGGCAAGGCTGGCGCTGGACAGAATGGGTGGATGACTGGCGCAGAATGCGGATTCCGCATCGGCAACTGCAGCACCATACCGGTTCGCTCCTTGCTTGATTCCGCTGTCTTGCATGTCGATTATCGTAAAGGAGAACAGCATGAACCATCCTGCAAACAACCAGATCAATCCCGGAGATGATGCGGTGCCCGGCACGCCCGGCACCGGCGAAGATATTTGCCGACGCTGCAAGGGCACCGGGAAAATCGAAAACGGCCGCGATTGCCCGGATTGCGGTGGCACCGGCAAGGTCGTGGAAGGCATTGGCGGGGGGTAACCCAGGTGCGGCAATGGCCGGTTTTTCCCGGCTGGTCGATCAGGATCGCCTTTCGCTCTTGCGAAAACGCCAAGGGCACCCTGCCGAGGCAGGGTGCGAGGGATGGCTCAAGGTCTGTCTTCTTCGGGTGCGCTGCGTTTTTGCGCAGGTGTGCCGTTCCTGCCATTCGCCATACCCGACGGTAAAATGATTTCCTTTCTGTAATTTCCCCGCCTTTTTTCCATAACGGCACTTCTGCTTGGAAAAAAATCAAGAAATCCCTGCAACGCCCGGAAATATTTTTTACATTCAACTGACATTCGGCAACGTTGTAACGAATTAACACGCTATGATTTGTTCCGTAGAACAACTTCATGACGCGTGGCCGTATGTTAAAAAAATTACTATTAGTCTTCCTTTTCAGCTATGCAATTTCCGCTTTCGCATTGCCTCTCAGTTCACGACATGCTCTGGTATTCGAGGAAGAATCCGGAAAAGTGCTGTTTGAGAAAGATGCGCAGGCAGTGGTGCCGATCGCATCCCTGACCAAGCTGATGACCGCAATGGTCGTGCTGGACGCCAAACAGGATATGGAAGAATTGATCAGCATCGAGGAAAGGGACGTCGATACGATCAAGCACAGTTCTTCACGCGTGCCGGTTGGTGTTGTTTTGCCGCGCAAGGCCATACTGCAACTGGCGTTGATGTCGTCCGACAATCGCGCCGCTGCGGCGCTGGCGCGCACCTATCCGGGCGGTAACACCGCATTTGCCGCTGCAGCAAGGCAAAAGATCGCGGCGCTCGACATGCGGCAGACAACGATTGAAGAGCCGACCGGCTTGTCCGCGCACAATCGCTCATCCGCCGCCGATCTGCTGAAAATGGCGACCGCCGCATCGCAGTATCCGGAAATTACCCGCATTACCACCGAAACCGAAAACCTGATGGATATCAACGGCCGTCCGGTCGAATATCACAATACCAATCGCCTGGTCGGCCGCAAAGGCTGGGACATCATGCTGTCCAAGACCGGCTTTACGCAGGAAGCGGGGCGCTGCCTCATCATGCGCCTGCAATCGGCGGGCAAGCATGTGATTGTCGTGCTGCTGAATGCAAGCGCGAGCGCGGCCAGAATCCTGGATGCGGAAAACGTGCAGCGTTTCGTCAGTGGAGAGCCGCTACTGGCCGCGAAAGCAGCCGCGCCGCGCAGGGTCAGCCGGAAAGTCAGGTCAAACAGACATATCGTACTGGTCGGCAACCAGAGACACAGCGTGAAACTTCACAAGAAACGCCCTGTTACCTGAATGACCGCCTACCCATCATTGGGCACGAGCGTTTCCGAAACGCCACGATAAAGACCCCGGACGGTGCAGCAGGGGGCCCGGAACGATCTTCGGATCAGATTGCCATATAGCGCCCGGGCCGATGATTCACGGCCAGTGTCAGATTCAGCACAGCGGCGCCCAGCAACGAGATGGCGACGGCGGACAGCGAGATCATCGGGATCGACAACAGCATGATTGCAATGTCAAGCACCAGTTGCACCAGGCCGGCACGCCAGCCATAGCGTTCCTGCAGATACAGCACCAGTACATTGATGCCGCCCAGGCTTGCCTTGTGGCGGAACAGCACCAGCAGGCCGACGCTCGCCAGCAACCCGCCCATGATCGCGCCATACACTGGACGTATGTGGTCGAAAGCCAGTACAAACGGAAGCAGTTCGGAAAAAAGCGACAGCAGGAAAACGGCAGCGAACGTCTTTAGCGTGAATTTCCACCCCATTTTTTTCACTGCCAGGTAATAAAAAGGCAGATTGATGACGAAAAAAATCTTGCCGAAACTGATCCCGGAAACGTAATGCAGCAAAAACGCCAGGCCGACCGTGCCGCCGGTGATGAGTCCGGCCTTTCCGAGCATCGCCACTCCAAGTGAAACCAGCAAGGTGCCGGCGACAAGGGCTTGCAGGTCTTCCCACAGGGTATGCGGCGGTACGGCGGGAAACGTTATTCCTGGAACGGATATCGAGGGTTCGGTCGGCGGTTTCACTGAAGTGATTAAGGTAGGCGTAACGTAATGATATTGATCCGGAATGAAGAAGTATTGAACCGGATCCCCTCATCCCGGCCCTCTCCGCTTGCGGGAGAGGGTGAGAAATGGACGCGATTAAATCAGGATTTAATCGTGCCGAGTCAATAGACCGTATGTCAGATTTTACGGCAGTGCATCAAAACACGCATTTTACGCAAGCAAACCGTTTCTTGCGATGGATGCGAGGCAACTCTCCAGGCTCCTGTCGTTTTCATGTGGACGTCTTGCAGCTTCAGGGTGTGAAATGTGCTACATCCACCGTTATTGGAATTGCGCCATGTCCTATCGCCGCACCAAACCTGCCCGCGCACCGCACGCATGCGACCGCGATCATTCGTCCAGCCACGATCATTCCCACGTCCGTCACACTCAGGCGCATTCACATGAGCATGACGTCGATCATGGTGATGGGTGTTGCGGAGCCAACATGGTGCCAACGCCTGCGCCGGGGAATGCTCCCTTGGGTGCAGCCAGCGTCCCCATCGGCAGCATGCTTAGCCGGCTGTACGTCGCCCGCATGGATTGCCCGACCGAGGAAGCGCTGATCCGCAAGAAATTGGGCAGCATGACCGAGGTGCAAGGCCTGGAATTCAATCTCATGCGACGGGTGCTGACCGTCGTGCATCGCGTTGAGGCGCTGCCCGCTGTCGAGGACGCGATCCGCGAATTGGGCATGGATACCTCGCGGATGGCTGAAGCGGCAGACAAGGCTCCCGCTGTCCGACCGATAGTGAAACCATGGTGGCCCCTGGCGCTGGCAGGCGTGGCAGCGCTGGGCGCGGAGGTCACGCACTGGGCTGGATTGCCAGAATGGATTGCTGCCGCGTTGGCGCTCGTCGCCATTGCCATCAGTGGCATCGGCACCTATCACAAGGGCTGGATTGCGCTGCGCCACGGCAATCTCAACATCAATGCGCTCATGAGCATTGCCGTCACCGGCGCGGTTCTGCTACGGCAGTGGCCGGAGGCGGCGATGGTCATGGTTCTGTTTACCCTCGCCGAGTTGATCGAAGCAAAGTCGCTGGATCGGGCGCGAAATGCGATCCGCAACCTGGTGCAGATTGCGCCCGAACTCGCAACGGTTCAGCAGCCGGATGGCAGTTGGGCCGACCTGCCGGCCAAGGCCGCCGCTATCGGGCACATCGTGCGAGTCAAGCCGGGTGAGCGCATCGCCCTGGATGGCGTGGTTACCTCCGGCCAATCCAGTGTCAATCAGGCTCCCATTACCGGCGAAAGTCTGCCGGTCGAGAAGTCTGCCGGCGATACGGTATTCGCCGGCACGATCAACGAGTCGGGTTCGTTCGAATTCCGCGTCACCGCAGAGACCACGCATTCGACACTGGCGCGCATCATCCACGCGGTCGAAGAGGCGCAGGGCGCGCGCGCACCCACGCAGCGCTTCGTCGACCAGTTCGCCAGGGTCTACACGCCGACCGTGTTCGCCTTCGCGTTGGCGGTGGCTCTTGTCCCGCCATTGCTGCTCGGCGGCGTCTGGCACGATTGGGTATACAGGGCGCTGGTCCTGCTGGTTATCGCCTGCCCGTGCGCTTTGGTGATTTCGACCCCCGTCACTATCGTCAGTGGCCTGGCCGCCGCTACCCGGCACGGTATCCTGGTCAAGGGTGGCGTCTATCTCGAAGAAGGTCACAAGCTCGCCTGGCTGGCGTTCGACAAGGCCGGCACCATCACGCACGGCAAACCGGTGTTGACCGATACCGTCTTGCTGGATCAACCGGCCGGGCTAGATGCGGTTCACCTCGCCACCAGCCTCGCCGCGCGCTCCGATCACCCTGTCTCCCGTGCCATTGCGACGGCGGGGCAGCAGAACGGCAGCGCTGGCCTTGACGTATCCGACTTCGCAGCGCTCCCTGGCAGAGGGGTACGCGGAACGGTCGGCGGCGTGCCGTACCAGCTTGGCAATCACCGCTTGATCCATGAGTTGGGGGTATGCACGCCTGCACTGGAGGCACAGCTTGGCGAACTGGAAGAGCAAGGCAAGACGGTCATTCTACTCACCGATGGCGAGCGCGTGCTGGTCCTGTTTGCCGTGGCCGATACGATCAAGGACAGTAGCCATGCCGCGATCCGGTCGCTCCATGAGCTGGGCATCAAGACCGTCATGCTGACCGGCGACAACGCGCATACCGCACGGGCCATCGCCGCCCAGGTTCACATTGACCAGGCCCTGGGCGATCAACTGCCTCAGGACAAGCTGCGTGCGGTGGAGGGCTATGCCAAAAGCGGCAAGGTCGGCATGGTCGGCGACGGCATCAACGATGCCCCCGCCTTGGCACGGGCCGACATCGGTTTTGCCATGGGCGCGGCCGGCACCGATGCCGCCATCGAAACCGCCGACGTGGCGCTGATGGACGATGACCTGAACAAGATTGCGCGTTTTATTCGCCTGTCGCGCGCTACCCGATCGGTACTGGTCCAGAACATCACGCTGGCATTAGGCATCAAGGCCGTTTTTCTTGTACTCACGCTGCTGGGTATGGGCACCATGTGGATGGCGGTATTCGCTGATATGGGCGCGAGTCTTCTGGTTGTCGCTAACGGTCTAAGGCTGGTGCGTCAGTAACGTGACGTTACATGAGTTTGTCCCGGAACACAGTCTGCTGCCCGAACAGACGAGGCCACCTCCATACGCGCGCCACACTGATCGATGACATCATCGACCTGCATGACCAGTTCATGGGAACACTGTTTAGCAAGCCCAAGCGCAACCATGCTGACCGCTTCCAGCAGTCCGGCAAGGCGATCAGCGACAAGATATCATTCATTCAACATGGGAGTATATGTTTAAATCACATTAAACTCGCAAGGACTATGCGGTACTTTAAATATACAATAGGGTGTATGAATCAAGCGCCCGTCGGGTAAAACGCCTGCCGCAGCCCGTTTTTCAACGCAACCGATCCGGGCGAAGCGCATTTTCCCGGACGCCGAAATCCGTGATGTGCGCCGGCACCGGCAATCCTCTCAGCAGCGCCGCAAGCATTTCGCCGGCGGCGGCGGAAGACTGAATTCCGTATCCGCCTTGCGCTGCCGCCCAGAAAAACCCGGGCAACGCGGCATCGAATCCGTAAACAAAAACGCCGTCCCTCACAAATGACCGCAAGCCGGCCCATACATGGCGCGGGCGGCGGATGGTCAGGGTCGTCATGGTTTCGATACGGTCGATCGCCAATGCAATGTCGAGCTCTTCCGCCTGCACATCATGGGGTTCAACCGGGTCCGCATTGGCGGGCGAGCCGAGCAGCAGGCCGGCATCGGGCTTCACATACCAGGATTCGTCGACACCGATGAACATCGGCCAGCGCGAGGCATCCATGCCCTCGGGCGCGGCGAAGGTAAAGGCGGAGCGGCGCATCGGGACCAGTCCGATCGGCGCTGCGCCCGCCAGTGCCGCAATCACATCGCACCAGGCGCCCGCCGCATTCACGACCACCGCTGCTTCGTAGCGCTGGCCGGAAGCGGTTACGTGCCAGGCGCCGTTGCGGTATTCCAGCGCGCTGACCTCGGCATTGCAGGAAACCAGCCCGCCGGCGGCGCGCAGGCCGCGCAGATAACCCTGGTGCAGCGCATGCACGTCGATGTCGGCGGCGTCGGGTTCGTGCACCGCGCCCAGCACGCGCTCGCGCCGCAGCGCCGGCACCAGCGCGCAGGCGGCGTCGGCATCCAGCCGCCGGGCATGGACCGAAACCGAGCGCACGATCGCATCCTGCTGGTCCAGCAATTCCTTCTGGCCTTCGGCCGCCACCATCATCGCGCCGCGCGGCGACAGGATCGGATGCTCGGTGAAGCCGGCCGGCGGCTGTTCGAAAAACGCGCGGCTGGCGCAGGTGAGGGCGCGAATCTGTTCCGGACCGTAGCTTTCCATGAATAGCGCGGCGGAACGGCCGGTGCTGTGGTAGCCGGGCTGGGTTTCACGCTCCAGCAGATGCACCCTGGCATGCGGCGCGAGCCAATAGCCGATGGACGCGCCGGCAATGCCTGCGCCGATGATCAGATAATCGGTTTGAATGGTCATGGTTTTCTCGATTCAAGAATGACTGAAGCAGCGCATGAATGCTGCATGGCAATCATGATAATGCCGGATTTTCATGGCAATCCAGCACCGTTCACGATTATCATCGGTATTCCAGATACACACAGGAGCGTATTTCGACGCCCGCCACAATGGAAATCGCATTACTGTTTGGCCTCATTCTTTTAAATGGCATTTTTGCAATGTCTGAAATCGCCTTGCTGACGGCGCGTAAAGCCCGGTTGACAAAACTGGCAGATGCCGGCGACGGCGCAGCAAAAGCGGCACTGCAACTTGGCGACGATCCGAACAAGCTCCTTTCCACGATACAGATTGGCATTACCTCGATCGGCGTCCTGAACGGTATCGTCGGTGAAGCCACGCTTGCCAGGCCTTTTAGCCTATGGCTGCAATCGCTGGGAACGCCGAATCTTGCGTCGGACTATCTTGCCACTGGCCTGGTGGTCGTCACCATCACGTATTTTTCCATCGTGCTGGGGGAACTGGTGCCCAAGCGGCTTGGACAGATCAGCCCGGAACAGTTGGCACGGCTGGTCGCCCGCCCCATGCTGCTGCTTGCCGCGCTGGTCAAGCCATTCGTGAAGCTGCTCTCGGCTTCTACCCAAATGACGCTGCGCCTGCTCGGGGTCAAGGATTCGGGACGTCACGCCATGACCGAAGAAGAGTTGCATCTGATGCTGGAAGAAGGATCGGACGCAGGCATCATCGAACACAATGAGCACCAGATGGTGCGCAACGTATTCCGCCTGGATGACCGGCAAATCGCATCGTTGATGGTGCCGCGTAGCGAAGTGGTGTATTTCGACGCCGACGAAAGCCTGGAAACCAACCTGAAGCGGTTTGAGGCCAGCCGTCATTCCCGGTTTCCGGTAGTGCGGGGCAACTGGGACAACATATTGGGCGTCGCGCATGCACGCCAGATGCTGGCACAGACATTGCGCGGCGAACCGCCCGACCTGGTCGATCATCTGCAGCCTGCAGTCTATGTGCCCGAGTCGTTAACCGGCATGGAACTGCTGGAGAAATTCAAGCGTTCCGGCGTGCAGCTGGCTTTTATCGTCGATGAATATGGCGAGGTGCAAGGCATTGTCACCTTGCAAGACGTCATGGAAGCAATTACCGGCGAGTTCAAGACGCACCATGCGGAAGATGCATGGGCAATGCAACGCGAGGATGGCTCGTGGCTGCTCGATGGCTTGATTCCGATTCCCGAATTCAAGGACCGCCTGGCAATCGATGAAGTACCGGAGGAAGAGCGCGGCCGATACAACACGCTCAGCGGCATGGTGCTTTTGCTCTTGGGGAAAATACCGAATACGGGAGACCGCTGTGAATGGGCGGGCTGGGTGTTCGAAATTATCGATCTGGATGGCTTGCGTATTGACAAGGTCCTGGCGACGCGAAAGCCGGAGGCGGTTGAAGCGGAAGGTACTGCGCCTGCCGGAGGTGATGAACCCTGACAAGCCGGGTATCGTGCAGTCGTTTCTTTGCCGCGTCGTCATCCCATTTCATGTCTGTTGCCCGGTTTCGTGAACCGGATTGGGGCCATGTCAAATCCGGTTCACGCATTTTGATCCAGTATCTGTCATGCAACCTCGGGAACCCGGCCAATGAAATACAAGGATTACTACCAGATTCTGGGCGTCGAGCGAACCGCGACGACGAATGAGATCAAGCAAGCCTATCGCAAACTCGCCCATAAATACCACCCGGATATTTCCAAGGATCCGGCGGGCGAGCAGAAATTCAAGGAAATCGCGGAAGCCTATGCGACCCTGAAAGACACCGAAAAGCGCCAGGAATACGACAGTCTGGGACAACGCGCGCCCGGAGAAAATTTCACGCCGCCACCCGACTGGCAGCAGCATTTCGGCGCGGGCCCATCGGCTTTTGACGATGTCGACCTGGCGGATATCTTCGCCAGTTTTTCGCGGCAGCAGGGTGGCCGGGGACGGCGGGACAACATGCCCATCCCGGGGCAGGACTATGAGCTGCAAGCCGTCGTTACACTGGAACAGATTTTCAATGGCGACACGATCGATATCCAGGCGACGTTGCCTGAATATGACCAGCATGGGTTGCGGCATCACGTTTCGCGCACGTTCCGCGTTACCATCCCGAAAGGCGCGGCCGAAGGGCAGCGATTGCGACTATCAGGCAAGGGCGGCCCCGGACGCAATGGCGGCAAAAACGGCGACCTGTATGTTGCCTTGTCGATCAAGCCGCACCCGCTCTACCAGGTGAGCGGCCGCGACCTGTATATCGATCTTCCATTGGCTCCATGGGAAGCGGTGCTGGGTGCCGCGGTACAGCTGCCTACGCTGGGCGGGACGGTGGAACTCAATATCAAACCCGGCACGGTCACCGGACAGCGGCTGCGCCTGGCCAGGCGCGGCCTGCCATCGGCGGATGGCGGCGCGGGCGACCTGTATGCGGTCGTAACCATCGATGTGGGAAAAACGGTCAAGCCGCGCGAACGCGAATTATATGAACAGCTTGCTGCGGCTTCCGACTTCAATCCCCGCAAGCGCTTCACACAGGGAGCGACAAGATGAAAATGCATGTCACCGAGTCGATCTGGCTGAACGAAACCGGTGTCTGTTCGACTGAATATCTGGCCGAGGCGTCGGGCCTGTCGATTGAGGAAATCAATGACTTGATCGAATGCGGCATCATTGCCACAGTCGACAAGGATGCGCCGCCTGCATCCGTCCAGCTGCATCATGTAACCACGGCGCAGACCGCGCGCAGGCTGCGCGACGATTTTCAGCTCGATCGCCACGGCGTGGCGCTGGCACTGACACTGCTCAGGCGCATCGAGGCGCTGGAAGCGGATCTGAAGGCGACGCAGGCGCAGCGCAAGACACCCGATACGCGCCATCACGCATGACCGATTGATCGAGAAAGAATTCTCATGACCGATTCCCTGCACATCGTCTGTCCGCACTGCGGCGCCGTCAACCGCGTGCCTTCCGCCAAACTGGGCGATCGGCCCGATTGCGGCAAATGCAAGCAACCCCTGTTTACCGGGCAGCCGCTTGAGCTTGGCAGCGCCAATTTCATGCGGCATATCACGCGCAGCGACATCCCGGTACTGGTGGATTTCTGGGCGCCATGGTGCGGCCCGTGCCGCACCATGGCGCCGGCCTTTGCCCAGGCTGCGCAACAGTTGCAGCCCGCCATCCGGGCCGCCAAGCTCAATACCGAAGAGGCGCAGGAGCTGGCGGCACGTTATGCGATCCGCAGTATTCCCACGCTCGCGCTGTTCGTGAACGGGCGCGAAGTGGCGCGCCAGGCCGGCGCCATGGATACAGCCGGCATCGTTGCATGGGCGCGGGCAAAAATCTGACTTTGTTCCGCTGACTTGATCTGGTTGCTTGCGCAAATCTCCGGAAAATAGGAGGCTATGCCGCTGCGCGCAGGATGCATGCGCCAGCTTGATCAATCGACAACAACGATAAAACCATATGGAAGAACAGCACGCGCTGCCTTATCTCGGGGAGACATTGCTGTTTCTGTCCCTGGCCGGCATTTTCATCCCGCTATTGCAGCGGTTTCGCGTCAATCAGGTCCTGGGCTTTCTGGCAATCGGTGCGCTGGCCGGGCCGTTCGGGCTTGGATTATGGGCCGGCGACATTCCCTGGCTTGAATATCTCACTTTCCGGCGGCTGGAAGTGATCGGCATACTGGCCGATCTGGGCGTGCTGTTCCTGATGTTCATGATTGGCCTCGAACTCTCCGCGGAACGCTTGTGGGCTTTGCGGCACTGGGTGTTTGGCGCCGGCACGGCGCAAGTCTGCCTCAGCGCAGTCATCATCGGCACGATTGCGTATCTGTTCGGCAATCGGCTGGACGTTGCGCTGATCCTCGGTTTTGTTCTATCACTGTCATCTACCGCCGTGGTCATGCAACTGATGACGGAGCAACGCTCGATCGGCTCCCGCCTTGGCCAGGCATCCTTCTCGATCCTGATGCTGCAAGACCTGGCGGTAGTGCCGCTGTTCATCCTGATCGGCGTACTGGCGAAGGGGGAAACGGAACACCTCCTCCCGCTGCTTGGATTCACACTGGTGAAATCGGTGGCTGCCATCGTGCTGATCTATTTGCTGGGGCGGCAGGTGGTGCGCCCGCTATTCCGCTCCTTCGCCAAGCAGCGCCAGCCGGATGTGTTCATGGCGCTCACGCTGCTAAGTGCCTTGGGCATTGCCGGCCTTACCGCGGCGGCCGGATTGTCGATGGCATTGGGCGCATTTCTGGCCGGTATGCTGCTGGCGGAAACCGAGTTCCGCCATGAAGTCGAAGTCACCATCGAGCCGGTCAGGGGATTGCTGATGAGCCTGTTCTTCATGTCGGTGGGGATGCAGACCGATGTGCGGGAAATCATCCAGTCACCGGTCTGGATTCCGTTATCGGTGATCGGGCTATTCATGATCAAGGCGATCGTGCTGGGCGGGCTGTTCCGGATCGGTGGCTTTAACCGGGGCAACGCCGTCGAAGGCGGCTTATTGCTGGGGCAGGGGGGCGAGTTCGCCTTCATTGTGGTCGGATATGGGCTCGCAGCCAAACTGTTCACGCCGGCGCTGGGGCAATTCATCATGCTGGTGGTTGGCCTCAGCATGTTTGCCACGCCGCTGGCCGCCAAGGCTGGCCGTACCTTCCGCATGTGGTGGGAGCAGCGTTATTGCAAACAGCCGGGCGATCTGGCTGAATCCACTCTCAAACCGGTAGAAGGACAGGTGATCATCGCGGGCTTCGGCCGCGTTGGCCAGTTGCTGGCGCAGATCCTGACCGAACAGGGTATTTCCTACGTTGCGCTAGAGAACGATGCCCGCCTGGTCACGCAACTGCATCCGAAAGGCATTCCGGTGTTTTTCGGGGACGCCGCCCGTGCCGAATTACTGCGCAAGCTGCATGCGGAACGCGCCACAGCGATCGTGCTGACGATGGATCATTCGGCATCGACCTTGCATGCGGTCAAGGCCATCCGGCGCGAGTATCCGGACGTGCCGCTATTTGCGCGCTCCCGGGACGAGAAGCATGCATTGATACTGAAACAGGCAGGCGCAAACCTGGTAATTCCGGAAACGCTGGAATCCGGACTGCAATTATCCGGCTTCGTATTGCAGACGCTTGGCATGACCGAAAGTGCCGCAAACCGGATCGTGCAGGTCGAACGCGATCGCCGCATTTCGCTGCTGCAAAACGGCGACAAGACGCATCGATAGCCGGCACGCCCCATGCCGCCATTGAGCGGTGTCAAGGTTGCAGTGAACAATCCGTCACGGACAGGATTTTTATCGCATGCAGCTTTATCGTGATGTCTTGCGGAGCCGGCATGGCTTGTCCGGCAATCCCGGAAACGGGAAACAGCCATTACGGCCTGACTATCATGCAAGGAATGACAGGAGAGGCGTATGCCGATTAGTGAATGCTGCAATCTTGGCGTGGTCTGCTGCGGGCCCGGTGCTTCCCTGCCGGAAGTCGCCGCCCTGATGCGCAGGCACCACGTGGGCGATGTGGTGGTAGTGGAGCAAAAGGACGAAGCGAGAATGCCGATCGGGGTCGTCACCGATCGCGATATTGTCATCGAAACATTGGCGCTGGGGCTGGATGCCAATGTATTTACCGCGGGCGACATCATGAGTACGCCTGTCGTCGCCATTCAGGAAAATGCGGATTTGATTGAAACGCTGCGGCGCATGCGCAGTCACAAGATCCGCAGGATGCCAGTGCTGAAGGCAGACGGCAGCCTGTTCGGCATCGTCACGTCCGACGACATCATCAACATGCTTTCCATGGAGTTATCGTTGATGACGGGCGTCATTGTCGAGCAGCCGAACATCGAAGCAAAAACGCATCGGTAGTACCGTACGCGAAAAACGCGGCACTCATCCAGATCGATGGTGATTTGATCAGGACTGTTTTCAGCCCGGTTTCGGTCCGCTAATCGCTTCTTCGCGCCGTTTCATATACGTATTGTAATCACCCTGGCTGCGCTTCAGGCACGCGGAACGATCAATGTCCGGCAGCTTGTTGCAATTGTCACGCGCCTCCTCTTGCAGCAAGTCATATATGTCGTGTGTCGTGCACGCCGAGAGCAGCAATGCAAGAATGAGCATGCAGAAGGGTGATATTTTTTTCACTTAATGTCCTGAGTGTGTTTTTGACAAGCCGCGAAATATACGGAATATCAGAGGACATGTCCAGCCCGGTAACATGCCATGCCTTCAATAGCCGCATGGCTGCGTATTACCGCTGAATGGCCAGCTTCGGCCCCGGCGCCGTTCGATGCCGAGACAGCGATTCCCTCTCTGAACCATGACGACACACCGCCCTGGCACGCCTCGCGCGTCATGAAATATGCGTTGCTGTCCGTTGTGGTTTGGGCAGGTGTTCGGATTTCTTCGACATAAATTGCCGGATTGACTACGACTGAAAGATACGGAATACTCCCGGGCTTTCCTTTGAAATTCCAATCCTGTTTTCTGATCTTTTTAGAGTCAGGAAGACCCGAGGAGTCGTATGAGAAAATCGTTTGCAGTTCGTCTTTTGATATTGGTTTTGATGTTCCTTCTGGCGGCCTGTTCGGCGGGCGATGGGGCATCGGATGAGTCAATGCTTGCCAATTCCATCCGAAACGATTCGCGACTCCCTCTCGTCCGCGCCAAGGCCCGGCAACTTGTAGCCAAGGAGCTGACGGCAGGTAGCGCATATCCGGCAGTGTTTATTCGCGATCTCAATACATTTGTCGAACTCGCAATCGAAGTCCAGGGACAGCAGATCGTGCGATCCCAACTCAAGCAGTTCCTTGACCATCAAGGAAACGACGGAGACATTGTTGACGGAATCATGATCCAGGACGGATCGACTTTCAAAGGCACAGTCGAAAGCGATCAGGAGAGTTCTCTTGTGCAGGCTATCGCGAAATACGTCGCGATCACCGGTGACAAGGCGTTTTTATCCGAGGATGTTCATGGCGTTCCGGTGATTGAGCGACTGGAAAACGCCCTGATGTTCCTTTACACGCAACGCTTCTCCTCCAAATACAACCTGGTTTTCGGTGGCACGCGGGCAGACTGGGGTGACGTGCAACCCGAAGATGTGCCGGGCGTCTACCTGAATGAGGCGAGCCACCCGAGCATCAGCATCTATGACAATGCAATGCTGACCCTGGCGCTCGCCAACTTGCAAACCCTGGAAAATGCGGCAGGGCGCAGCGCCAGCGCCTGGGCCGCCCGGGAGAGCGAATTACGTGCCGCTGTGCGGACTTATCTGTGGAACGGCACGCAATTTACCCCGCACGTCTATCTTGATAAGGGATCGCCTTTTCCACCGGATTTCGACGAGTCCCGGATCTATTTTCAGGGCGGCACTGCGGTGGCAATCCAGGCGGGCTTGCTCGGGCCGGCCGAAGTCGCGCAGGCATTTGCGCGGATGATCAAGAACAAGATCGATTCCGGATCGGGAACTGTCGGTGTCGCCCTCTATCCACCCTATCCGGCAGGGTTTTTCCAGAATAAAGAGTACATGGGCGAAGAGTATATGTACCAGAACGGCGGCGATTGGCCATGGTTCGGCGCGCGCATCATTCAGCAGATGGTCTCACAGGGGCAGGTGCAGGTCGCCTATCAGGAGATTGGCCCGATGCTGGACCGCGTGTTGCGAGACGATGCATTTTTCGAGTGGTATACCCGCGGCGGCATCGGACAGGGATCAGGCGATTACCGGGGAACCGCGGGGCAAATTGTCAAAGCGATCGACATGCTTCTGGAGTGGGCGGCGCACCGATGAATGATGTCCTGATGAGCGGCGTCAATTTGCCTGCCCATTCGACGACAAATCTTCTGCCTGCAAGTTCAGTTATCCAGACGGAATGCCTCTAACGGTCATGGCGAAGTACCACCCAAGTGCATGCAATTGCGCCATGGCCGCCCTCTCCCCCGGCCCTCTCCCGCAAGCGGGCGAGGGAGTTGGAATGAGCCGCTGCGCAACTTTCACGTTATGCGCCGCCGGACAGCAGTCGGATGGCTTCGTCGTCTTCGACCTGTGGAAAGTGCCGGTAATACTGGGCAACGCTCATGAAGTCGGCCGGTGTGCTGGGGCAGACAGTCTTGTCGGCCAGCGCCGCGACGCGCTTGAGGCTATCTGCTGCCGCTACCGGTACGGCGCACACCAGTTCTGCCGGTTGCCTGGCCCGGGCGGCATGCAACGCCGCGATCATGGTGGCGCCGGTCGCCAGGCCGTCATCGACAATGATCGCAATACGCCCCTTGGGATCGATCGGCGACCTGTGCGGCGTATATTGTTGGCGGCGGCTCTTGAGCGCTGCCATCTGCCGCAGTTTCTCTTCCTCGATGAAATCGGTGCCGACGCCGAATTCCCGGGCAGAAGGCGCGATGTAGGTCCATCCGGTTTCATCAATTGCACCAATCGCAAACTCGGGGCTGAAAGGCGCCCTGAGCTTGTGCACCAGGACAATATCCAGTTCGCCATGCAATTTTTCCGCAAGGATTTTCCCGATTGGCAAGGCCCCGCGCGGAATGGCAAGAATCAAGGGATGCCGATCCTTGTACTCGGCCAGGAGCAAGGCCAATGCTGCGGCGGCGTCCGCCCTGTCTTTATAAAGGTGGCCGCTCATTGCGTTTTGAAAGAAGCCAGGAGTCATTCCTTGTCCGATTTATTGTGCCCCAGCATGAAGCCGACCAGATCGATTGCCATGCCGGCCACCAGAAGAAGGACGCCGATCCATGATGCATCTTCGGGTGCAAGAAAGATCAAAAGGGCGCCCAATACCAGCAGGATGGCCGACAGAATGCGGTGCGGCGGCGTATTTCCGATCATGGGGAAACCTTGTTCAGAATCGGACCACGATAGCGTCCGGAATATCGATCATGAATCCGCTATCCCGAGCTGCATTGAGATGGCTCATGAACTGGAGGCATCAGGCGGTCGACGGGAAAAACCATTTCGGCAAGATCGGCTGTGTCGCAGCCGGCGGCAATGGTTTGGAGATATAGAAGCCCTGGATTTCGTCGCAATGCAGCGACTTCAGTATCCTGATCTGCCTTTCATTTTCGACACCTTCGGCGACTACCCGCATCCCGAGCGCATGTGCCATGGTAATGATGGCCGAGAAAAACACATTCCCGTGGTCAGATTTTTCTATTTCCGAAGTGAATGCGCGATCCACTTTCAGCACATCGAAATCCATCTGCTGCAACTGCGATAGCGAGGAATACCCGGTGCCGAAATCATCGACCAGGAGTTTGATGCCCATCTGGTGAATCGACTCGAGCATGTGCGTAATATTCTCTCCGCAACCCAGCATCGAGGATTCCGTCAGCTCGATTTCAACCAGCCTGGGGTCGATATTGTGGCGCTGCAGTGCGGTCGCGAAAGTCTGCGCGATATCCGATTCATTGAATTGCCGGGGCGACACATTGATCGACACCGGCATTAGCACCAGATCTTCCCTGCTCTTTGCCCATAATGCCAGTTGTGCACAAACCTTATCAATTACCATCTCGCCCAGGCGCACGATGACGCCGGTTTCTTCGGCCAACGGGATGAAGTCCAGCGGCTCGATTACTCCCCGTGCCGGATGCACCCAGCGCACCAGCGCCTCCATGCTCGCAACCGTACCGGTGATGATATTGACACGCGGCTGGTAATACACGGTGAACTGATCATGTTCTATTGCGTGCCGCAGTTCGGCTTCCTTTTCCGAGCGGATGCGCAGGGTTTCATAAAAGCGCTGGTCGTAAAAGCGATAGCTGCCCTTGCCGCTGGATTTCACCGAATACATGGCAATATCCGCGTTTTTCAGCAAGGTATCCGCATCCGTTCCATCGGATGGGAAGACACTGATGCCAATCGAGGTGCCTACCGAATGCGCTCCCTGCGACAGCCTGAAGCTATCCTTGAAGGCGTAGATCACGCGTTCGGCGACATGCGCCGCATCGGCCTTGCGCGACAGGTTTTCCAGCACAACCACGAACTCGTCTCCACCCAGCCGGACCACATGGTCTTGCGGCCGGACTGCCACCTTCAGGCGACGCGCGGCATTCTGCAGCAGCTCGTCCCCGATTTGATGCCCCATCGTATCGTTAATGGTCTTGAAGCCGTCCAGATCGATAAACAGAAGTGCCAGCATGCCATCGTTCGCCTCAGCCTGTTTCACTGCCTGGGGAAGAAAGGTTTGCACCCAATGGCGATTCGGCAGGCCGGTGAGCGCGTCTTCATTGCTGCGGCGCTCAAGCTCCTCGACATGCGCCTTGCTGTCACTGATGTCGCGCACGGCGATGGCAAGGTCTTCCTCGGTGCAAATGATCTTCAGATACAACCAGCGCGCCATGATGGGACCGTTAGCGGGCGCTTCGACTTCGCCTTCATAAAACCGTTGCTCCATGATATCGGACAGCAGGCGGATGATGCAGTCGCGGTCGGCGCCATGGTAAAAGGTCGATACGGTCGCGCCGATCAGGTCCTCATGTCGATACCGCAACAGTTCCGCGCCACGGTTGTTGGAATCGACGATCCTGAAGTCGATAATGGAGTGATTCTTGTTGCGCACCGGACGGATGATGAAAAAACCTTCATTGCCACCCTCGGTCGCCATCCGGTAAGTTGCCTGCAACTTTTCCAGATGGCGCTTTCTCCAGAGCAGGCGCATCGACAGCATCATTACCACCAGCGTGAGCGCAGCTACGATGGTGGTGGTCAATATTGCCTTGCGAATCGATGCGGCACGCTCGGCCCAATAACGCGACATGATGGATTCCTGATCCATGCCAACCATGGCGGTCATTGGATAATTATCGAGAAAACTCCAACCGACGTACCGGCTGCGTCCATCCCGGAACCATTCGTTTCCCTCCATCAGCATGCTGCCGCTTTGGCCCTTTACGCGAGGTGTGGCAAGGAGTACCTCGCTATTCGGATCATTAACCAATGCTCCCGTGCGCGTTGTGCGTGTAATGCCATCGTTGCCGACAATACCCAGAAAACCTTTGCCACCCAAAGCGGCTTCATCATAATAAATCGTAAAATATTCAAGAGAGACAGACACCAGCGCGACACCGGCAAAACTGCCGTCGGCATTCGCCAGCCTGCGCGATAACTGCATGACCTTTCTATGAATGACTTTTCCGGTTGTGGGCGCATCGATGTACAGGGAATCGGAAGTGGCATTTTTCTGCACGAAGAAATAAGGCCGTTCTTCCACCACTGTGCCTTTGCCACCGGGCGCGGTGCTGGTCGACACCCTTCCGGCCGGGTCGACAATTGCCGCAAAAAACAATGATGATTGAGGAAATAACCCTTTTTCCTTGACGGTTTCGAGCTGCAGCTTGCCGCCGCTCAGTTCCCACTCATACTTGACATGGAGAATGATCTGGTCAAGCCCTTCAAATGTCCGGTTGAGCCGAGCGGCATAGCTTCTCGACAAAGCGGCTGTATGGATCAACGCATCTTCTTCGATCCGCTTTTTTTCCTGATTGAAATTATGCAGCAGGCTAGTCCATCCGATGATGCCGGAAGCAAGGGTAATGAGCAGCCACAACAGCAATAGCCGGTACCCTGTACCAAAAAAGAGTAACTTTTTAATAGAAGGAATAAAAAATCTTCCTTCTGCTGTAAGGTGTGTATCCATGATAGTAAATGGCAATACCGCACTATCGCCAGATAGCAATAGGAAGCAGCAGATAGAGCCATATTGACTGATGCCCGTATCCTATATCTTGCGCAAGCTCAGCTACACTCTGACAAGTTTTTCCGCCTTTAGTTTGTCGGCGCTTCGCTTTCGCCACGGTACGATGCAGTATCACGTGCAAATGGCAACGGAACTATTCAGGCGTTTCTGTACCCGAATGAAAATGGCCTTGCGCTTCCATCCTGAGAAGCGGCTTCGCCGGCGCCTTTCTGGAGGCTTGTCTCATGATGCAATTGATTGATGTGGCGGCTGCCCTTGAGGTCAGTTCCTGCCCCTTTCTGTTGCTCGATGCGGATATGCGGATTGCCGCAGTCAATCAGGCCTATCTCAAGTCATCTGCATTGCAGCGCGAAGACATGATCGGGCACACCATTTCCGAAGTGTTTTCCGGTCCCGGTCCATACAAGCACGAAAGCCGGCCGCCAATGACACCGGAAACCAGCGCACCATCCTTCGGCATGCGGGCGGCGGATCGCGACGGCCAGCTGCAGCTGGTTCGCATACAGGACTTGTTCAATCATTCGCCGGGATTCATGCACATCACGCGCGGACCGGACCATATATTTGAAATCGTCAACCAGCCGTGCTACCAGTTCTTCGGGCATCGCGCCATTATCGGCCAGTCCGCGCGCACCATCATGGCCGACATGGGGCGGGGCGACCTGGTCGCATTGCTCGATAACGTGTATCAAACGGGCAAACCCCATGCCGGCCGGTCCTGTACGGTCAAGCTGCATCGCTCGCCCGGTGCCCCGACAGAGGATGCCTGCGTCGACTTCGTGTATCAGCCGATCTTTGGGGTTGATGATGCCGTGACAGGTATCCTGACAATCGGCTATGAAACCACGCAGCAGTTGCTCGCCCAGGATAACTTGCGCGCCAGTGAGGAACGCTTGCAATTGGCGCTGGAGGCGGTTGGCGACGGCGTATGGGACTGGAATATCCAGAAGGATACGTTTTCATTTTCGACACGCGGCAAGGCGATGCTCGGCTATCAGGGTGACGAAGTGGGCGGGCAATTGGAAAAATGGCTTGCCATCACGCACCCTGACGATCAGGAACGGGTCAGGGCGGAGACCGTCGCCTGCGTCCGGGGGCTTACCCCTTTTTTTACCAGCGAATACCGCGTGCGCACCAAGGATGGCAACTGGAAATGGCTGCTGGCCAGAGGCGCAGTGGTCAGCCGCGACAACAATGGCCGGTCGACCCGGATGGTCGGCACCACGGTCGACATATCGTCCGAGCAGGAGACGCTATGGCGCGCCAACTTCGATGCCTTGACCGGCTTGCCGAACCGCAGCCTGTTTCGCGACCGGCTCGGACATGAAATCGTCAATTCGCGGCGCACCGGCAAGCCGCTCGCACTTTTTTTCATCGACCTCGACCATTTCAAGGAAGTCAACGACCTGCTTGGCCACAATGCCGGCGATATGCTGCTACGGCAAGCTGCCGATCGCATCCGTGCCTGCGTGCGGGAGCCGGATACCGTGGCGCGGCTGGGTGGCGACGAGTTTACGGTTATCCTGAGCAATCTCGACAGCATGGCGCATGTCGAGACGATTGCCGAGAAAATCCTGCTTGCGCTCGCCGAGCCTTTCGTACTGGCTCAAAAAACGGCCCATGTTTCGGGCAGCATCGGTATCACGCTGCATCCCAGGGACGCCAGCGAGCCGGAGGACCTGGTCAGGAATGCGGACCAGGCAATGTATGTGGCAAAGAATGCCGGGCGTAATCAATTCAGCTTCTTTACCCGTTCCATGCAGGAGGCGGCGTGGCAGCGGCTCAAGCTGATTGGCGAATTGCGCAATGCACTGGCGGAACGGCAACTGGCGATCCATCTGCAGCCGATTGTCGATCTGGACAATGGACGCATCGTCAAGGCGGAGGCACTGCTGCGATGGCAGCATCCGCAAAAAGGGTTGCTGATGCCGGCTGAATTCATTGGCCTGGCGGAAGAAACCGGATTGATCAATCCGATCGGCAACTGGGTATTCATGCAGGCAGCGGCATGCTCCAAGTACTGGAGCGACCGGCTCGGTTCGCTGTTCCAGATTAGCGTCAACCGCTCGCCGATCCAGTTTTTGCCGAATGAAAAGGCGATGAACTGGGGCGCGCATTTACAGGAACTGGGGCTGGCCTGGAACAGCATTTCGGTGGAAATCACGGAAAATCTGCTGCTAAACGCCACCCCCGGTACCACCAGCGAGCTTCTTGCCTTGCGCGATGCAGGCATCCAGGTGGCGATCGATGATTTCGGCACCGGTTACTCATCCATGGCGTATCTGAAGAAATTCGATATCGATTACCTGAAAATCGACCAGTCCTTTGTCAAGGATGCCGCAGTCAATAGCGTCAGCCGTACAATTGCCGAAACCATCATCGTGATGGCCCACAAGCTGGGATTGAAAGTCATTGCAGAAGGCGTCGAAACGGCGGAACAGCG
>DATEZO010000147.1:0-3904 GCA_035255485.1 Burkholderiaceae bacterium | reverse complement strand
ACGATTTTACGGCTGGTTCTATAAGCTGTAAAAACGGTTTTTCATGATGATGCGCTGCGGTAAAATAGCTTTTTTACCTACCGATTGTTACCGGCCGCCATGGAATTCAAACGTTTAAGCGATCTGATCGACCGCAACCAGCTGCAAGGCAAGCGCGTATTCATTCGCGCCGATCTCAATGTGCCGCAGGACGATGCCGGCAACATCACCGAAGACACGCGCATCCGGGCCTCGGTGCCCGCCATCCGGCAGGCGCTGGATGCAGGCGCTGCCGTCATGGTGACGTCGCATCTGGGGCGCCCCGTCGAAGGTGAATTCAAGCCGGAAGACTCATTGGCGCCGGTTGCCGCGCGCCTGTCCGAGTTGCTGGGCAAGCCGGTCGAGCTGAAGCAAAACTGGGTCGATGGCGTCGATGTCGCGCCCGGCCAGGTGGTGCTGCTGGAAAACTGTCGCGTCAACAAGGGCGAAAAGAAAAACAGCGACGAACTGGCGCAAAAGATGGCGAAGCTGTGCGACATCTATGTCAACGATGCCTTCGGCACCGCGCATCGCGCCGAAGCCACCACGCACGGCATCGCCAGATACGCGCCGATTGCCTGCGCCGGCCCCTTGCTGGCAACCGAGCTGGATGCGCTCGGCAAGGCGCTCGGCGACCCGGAGCGGCCGTTGCTGGCAATTGTCGCCGGCTCCAAGGTATCGACCAAGCTCACCATCCTGACATCGCTGGCGAACAAGGTGGATAATCTGATCGTCGGCGGCGGCATCGCCAATACCTTCATGCTGGCCGCCGGACTGAAGATCGGCAAGTCGCTGGCCGAGGCCGATCTGGTGGGCCAGGCCAGGGCCATCATCGACCTGATGGCCCGGCGCGGTGCATCGGTGCCGATTCCGGTCGATGTGGTCTGCGCGAAGGAGTTTTCGGCAACGGCTGCGGCCACGGTCAAGGATGTGAAGGATGTGGCCGACGATGACATGATTCTCGACATCGGACCGAAGACCGCGGCGCTCCTCGCGCAGCAAATCGCGCAGGCCGGCACCATCGTCTGGAACGGCCCGGTCGGCGTGTTCGAATTCGACCAGTTCGGCGAAGGCACGAAGACACTGGCGCTGGCGATTGCGGATTCCAGGGCATTTTCGATCGCGGGCGGCGGCGATACGCTGGCGGCGATCGCCAAGTACGGCATTACCGATCGTGTCGGCTACATTTCTACCGGCGGCGGCGCCTTCCTGGAGTTCCTGGAAGGCAAAACCTTGCCGGCGGTAGAAATCCTGCAGCAACGAGCGGATTAATATTTAAAGGATTTTCCATACATGCATCGCGCTACCAAAATTGTTGCCACCATCGGCCCCGCCTCGAGCGACCTCGAAACGCTCACGCGCATGATTCTCATCGGGGTGGACGTGGTGCGGCTCAATTTCTCGCATGGCAAGGCGCAGGATCATATCGACCGCGCCAACCTGGTGCGCCAGGCGGCCACGACCTGCGGTCGCGAAGTGGCGATCATGGCGGATTTGCAGGGCCCGAAAATCCGTATCGGCAAGTTTGAAAATGGCAAGATCCAGCTCGAGGTCGGCCATAGTTTCATTCTGGATGCGGCATGCGAACTCGGCAATCAGGAGCGGGTCGGGCTGGATTACAAGGAATTGCCGCGCGATCTGAAAATCGACGATGTGCTGCTGCTGAACGACGGCCTGATCGTGCTGGTGGTCGACAAGGTGATCGGCAGCGCCATCCATACCACCGTCAAGATCGGCGGCGAATTGTCGAACAACAAGGGCATCAATCGCATGGGCGGCGGCCTGTCGGCGCCGGCGCTGACCGGCAAGGATATGGAAGACATCAAGACCGCGATGAGCTTCAAGGCCGATTATCTGGCCGTCTCCTTCCCGAAGAGCGCAACCGACATGATGATGGCGCGTCAGCTGGCCAATATTGCCGGCGAAGCCCACCACCACAAGCCGCTGATGATTGCGAAAATCGAGCGCGCCGAAGCGATTCCGGTGTTGCAGGAAATTCTCGATGCCTCCGACGGCATCATGGTGGCGCGCGGCGACCTGGCGGTGGAAGTCGGCAATGCAGCAGTGCCGGCGCTGCAGAAACGCATGATCAAGATGGCGCGCGCCAGCAACAAGCTGGCGATTACCGCGACCCAAATGATGGAGTCGATGATCTTCAATGCCGTGCCGACCCGGGCCGAAGTGTCGGACGTCGCCAATGCGGTGCTGGACGGCACTGATGCGGTCATGACATCAGCCGAGACGGCATCCGGCAAGTATCCGGTGGAAACGGTCGAGGCCATGGTGGCGATCTGCATCGAAGCGGAAAAATCGGAAAATTACCGGCTTGACACGGATTTCCTGAATGTGGTGTTCAATCGCATCGACCAGTCGATTGCCTACGGCGCAATGTTCACTGCCTACCACCTGCGGGTGAAGGCGATCGCGGCGCTGACCGAATCCGGATCGACTGCGCTGTGGATGAGTCGGCACAACATCGATATTCCGATCTATGCGATCACGCCGAGCGTCGCGACGCAGCGCAAGGCGGCGCTGTACCGCAATGTATGCACGCTGGAACTGGCGCAATCGAATGACCGTGAAGAAGTGCTGAAAGCGGCACAGAATTTGCTGCTTGCCAAGGGACTGGTGCAAAAAGGTGACATGATCGTGGTGACCTGGGGCGAACCGATGGGCCAGATTGGCGGCACCAACGCGCTCAAGATCATGACGGTCGGTGAATACTGATATGCCCCGCAAGGGATGAAAACAGATTTTTATTGTTCTGGAGAACATCATGCCTCTCGTATCCATGCGTCAATTGCTGGACCATGCCGCCGAAAACGGTTATGGCCTGCCTGCTTTCAACGTCAATAACCTGGAGCAGGTTACCGCCATCATGCAGGCCGCCGATGAAGTCGGCGCGCCGGTCATCATGCAGGCATCCGCCGGCGCGCGCAAATATGCGGGCGAAGCCTTCCTGCGCCATCTGATCGAAGCCGCGGTCGAAGCCTATCCGCATATCCCGGTCGTGATGCATCAGGATCATGGCCAGTCGCCGGCAGTATGCATGGCGGCGATCAAATCCGGTTTCACTTCGGTCATGATGGATGGATCGCTGATGGAAGACGGCAAATCGGTCGCCAGCTATGAATACAACGTCGACGTGTCGCGCGAAGTGGTGAAGTTTTCGCATTCGATCGGCGTCACCGTCGAAGCCGAACTGGGCGTGCTCGGCTCCCTCGAAACGATGAAGGGCGACAAGGAAGACGGCCACGGCGCCGACGGCACGATGACGCGCGAGCAGTTGCTGACCGACGTCAACCAGGCCGCCGATTTCGTCAAGCTGACCCAGTGCGATGCGCTGGCGATTGCCATCGGCACGTCGCATGGCGCGTACAAGTTCTCGCGCAAGCCGACCGGCGACATCCTGGCGATCGAACGGATCCGGGAAATTCACACGCGCATTCCGAATACGCACCTGGTGATGCACGGCTCGTCTTCGGTGCCGCAGGAATTGCTGGCTGAAATCCGCGAGTTCGGCGGCGACATGAAGGAAACCTATGGCGTGCCGGTCGAGGAAATCCAGGAAGGCATCAAGCACGGCGTGCGCAAGATCAATATCGATACCGATATCCGCCTGGCGATGACCGGCGCGATCCGCCGTTTCTTCGTGGAGAATCCTTCCAAGTTCGATCCGCGCGACTATCTCAAGCCGGCGCGTGAAGCGGCCAGGCAGGTGTGCAAGGCGCGCTTCCTTGCCTTCGGCTGCGAAGGACAGGCGGCGAAAATCAAGCCGATTCCGCTGGAGAAAATGGCCGAAAGGTACAAGAAGGGCGAGTTGGCGCAAATCGTCAACTGAACATTTTTTCTGGTGCGGCAGGGCGGCCGGCAGCGCCGCCTTGCC
>DATEZO010000146.1:0-46224 GCA_035255485.1 Burkholderiaceae bacterium | reverse complement strand
CAAACTGAAACGGCGCGTCATCCTGACTCCCGATTTCTGAAGCGTTACAACCTACACGAACAACCCCAGGAGAATTGATATGGCATTGGAATGGCTACGCAGGGAAAACGGGCTTAAGGATCACGCGCTTTTCGATCAAAGCCACTATGGCGCGGAAGCGCCGTCGGTGATCTATGAAGAGCGCCCGGTACTGGACGACAAGGGACAGTCTGTTGACGGCCTGTTCTCAGCATGGATCTGGCTCAACAATCCAGCCCAATACAATTCCTACACCACCGAAATGGTAAAGGGCATCATTGCAGGATTTCAGAAAGCTTCCAGCGACCGCAAGATCGTTACGGTAGTCTTCACCGCAGTCGGCGACAAGGCATTCTGCACTGGCGGCAACACCGCTGAATACTCGTCCTACTACTCCAAGCGTCCTAACGAATATGGCGAGTACATGGACTTGTTCAACGCCATGGTGGACGGCATCCTCAACTGCAAGAAACCGGTGATCTGCCGTGTCAACGGCATGCGCGTCGCCGGCGGCCAGGAAATCGGCATGGCGACCGACCTCACCATATCGTCCGACCTTGCGATCTACGGCCAGGCTGGCCCAAAGCACGGTTCTGCGCCGGACGGCGGCTCGACCGACTTCCTGCCCTGGATGCTTAACATGGAAGATGCGATGTATAACTGCATCTCCTGCGAAACCTGGAGCGCCTACAAGATGAAGGCCAAGAACCTGTTGACCAAGGTCGTACCGGTGCTCAAGAAGGACGGCAAGTGGGTGCGTAACCCGATGGTTCGCACCGACACCTATGTTGACGACGGCGAGATCGTGTACGGCGAAGCAGTGTCGAAAGAAGAAGCAGCCAAGGGCAAGGCATTGATGGCCGAATGCACCACGGATTTCGAGCTGCTGGATAAAGAAGTCAATGCACTGATCTGGAAATTCAGCAACCTGTTCCCGCATTGCCTGATGAAGTCGATCGACGGCATCCGCGCCAAGAAGAAATTCTTCTGGGATCAGATGAAGCTGGCCAACCGCCACTGGCTGGCGGCCAACATGAACCATGAAGCCTACCTCGGCTTCAACGCATTTGATGCGAAGAAGGTCACTGGCAAGGATGTGATCGATTTCATCAAATATCGCCAGCTGGTCGCCGAAGGCCATGTATTCGACGACAAGTTTGCAGAACAAGTGCTTGCCAAGCCGAAGGCTTGAGTAAGCAACTGAATAAAAGCCCGCTTCAGCGGGCTTTTATTTTTTCTGCTTTTATCCATCGTCAGCTTCCTCAGACAAAGTTATCCTGGCTGGAGCAAGCGGATAAATGAAATATTTGACTGTCACCTCAAAATTACCGCAATTTCAAGAGACAAGGAATTGACATGCCGCTGCCCAGTGTATACAGTATGCAATACTAGCCAAAGCTAATGCAAAGCTCGGCGCACATAGGAGAAGACAAGTGACCAGACCCGGAGAGCTCAAGCTCAAGCACCTGTTCAAGCCCGGCAGGATCGGCAAGTTTACAACCAAGAACATGATCAAGTACGGGGCCTGCTGCGTCTCGAACTACAATACCCGCGACGGCTTCATCACGCCGCGCGAACTGGCTCGCACCCGCGTCATCGCCGGCACTGGTTGCGGCATCATCACCAACCAGGGCGCCTATCCCGACCCGCTGGGTGAAGGCAAGGCTTATTTCCGCCAAGTCGCCCTGTTCGACGACAAGTTCCTGCCGCAATTCGAAACTATCGCGCAATATATTCACGACGGCGGCGCGGTGGCGATCCAGCAGATCCTGCACGCCGGACGTTATGGCGGCATCGATCTCGGTTATTGCATACAACCATCGGAAGTGCCGCAAACGCTGCCGCATTTCCGGCCGCCGCGCGAAGTCTCCAAGGATCAGATCAAGGCCATCGTGGCCCAGCACGCCGAAGCCGCCAAACGCGCCATCCGTGCCGGCTTCGATGGGACTGAAGTCACCAGTTTCATGGGCTATCTCCTGGCCAACTTCAATTCCAAATTTACCAATCAGCGCACTGATGAATATGGTGGCTCGCTGGTCAATCGCGGCCGCTTCATGCGTGAACTGATCGACGGCATCAAGCAGGCCACGCCGGACCATCCGCTAATCATCCGCCTGAATGGCGCGGAACTGATGGATCGCTGGGGCGGCAATTCCGAAGACGAATGCTTCGAACTGATGCAGCAAGCGGTTGATTGCGGCATTGACATGATTTCGGTCACGGTCGGCTGGCAGGAAGCGCCGGAATCGTCCATCGGACGCGATGTGCAGCCGGGCCACTGGAATTATCTTGCCGCCAAGGCCAAGCAGATGTTCCCCAATACCCTGATCACGTTCGGTAACCGTCTGCCGGATCCTGTGATGGCCAACCAGTGCATCGAGGATGGCGTGTTCGATTACTGGGAAGTATGCCGGCCGTTGCTGGCTGACCCGGAATTGGTGCACAAGGCTGCCGAAGACCGGCTTGACGAAGTGCGCCGCTGCATCGGTTCTCTCAATTGCCTGTCACGGCTGTTCCGCGACCTGCCCTACACTTGCGCCATGAATCCGACGCTCGGCCACGAAGTCGAGCCCGAATACCAGATTACGCCGGCTGCGGTAAAAAAGAAAATCATGGTGATCGGCGCCGGTCCGGCCGGGATGGAAGCAGCCATCACCGCCAGAAAGCGTGGTCACGACGTGACCGTGTTCGAGAAGAGCGATCGCATTGGTGGCAACCTGCTGGCCTATTCGGCCAATGATCTGGCTCGTCCGGACGATCTTATCAGTGTCATCAAGCACTATGAAGTGATGGCGGCGAAGCTGGGAGTCGAGATGCGCTTCAACACCGAAGCGAATGCCAAATTCATGCGCAGCATCCTGCATCAATACGACGTTTGCCTGATCGCTGCCGGCGCGCGCACCGACATGACGGCTTACCGCCATCTTCCGGGCGCTGACCTGCTGGTGGACGCACTCGACATCGCTCATGGCAAGACCAAGCCGGGCAAGCGCATCGTGATGGTGGGTGCCGGCAAGATCGGACTGACCCTGGCCGAATCGTTGACCAAGGCCGGCCATGAACTGGTTCTGGTGGAGGAAGACAAGCGCATTGCCGGCGATGTCATTCCCTCATTTAAATGGCGGCATACTGCCTGGGTCGAAGAACTGGAAATCAGGACACTCACTTCAAGCCAGCTGATTAAAGTCACGGCCGAAGGTGCAACCGTCAAGACCGCCAAGGGAGAAGAAATTTTCGTGCCTGCCGACATGGTGGTCATTTCCGGGCCGCGCAAGGCCAACCATGATCTGTTCAACGAGTTCCAGTGGATGATCGATGAACTGCATGGCGCCGGCGATGCGGTCATTCCGCGCGGGCTGGAAGCGGCCATCCATGAAGGCTATCGACTGGGCGTGCGCATCTGACCAGGTACCTGGCCCGTTGATCGCCAACGGGCCAGGACAACTCATGCCGAATAATCCGGACGGCATCCATAGCCTGCGGTAAAGGAATGCCGCCCTGGATTTGTTCCTGCCCAATACGGAAGTTATCCGAAACCATACGCACACATTACACCGCGAGCACATGCTTAAGGTGCGCGATGCACTGCCCTCCTCCACCCCGCTGTACGTATCGTAAAATCCTCGACGTCACCCCTTATTTCGTTCCTGACGGAACCGGATAGCCTGCATCGGAGCATCCAGCCTATATCGATATCAAAATTTCAGTGCATGGCTTTACATCATTAAATTTAATGTATACAGTATGCATTAAGGCGGTGATTGATAATCTTGATCCCTACCCTGTATTTCTGCTTAATGGAAAGTGAAACCACATATGATTTCTTTGTTACAACCCGTTGCACGCCCAATCGCCTTGAGCGGCCGAGTCTACGAGACACTGCGGGCCAACATTCGAAATGGCAAGATGCTTCCCGGACAACCATTGCAAGAGGTATCGCTGGCTGCCCAGCTTGGCGTATCGCGCACCCCTGTGCGCGAAGCGCTGGCACGACTGGCGAACGAAGGGTTGGTGGTTTCCGATGGTCGCAGCTTTGCGGTACCTTCCCTTACATTGTCCGATATTGATGATATTTACGAAATACGCAGCCTGATTGAGCCAGAAGCGCTGCGACAGGTAGCCAGGCAGTCCATCGATCCTGCTGCACGCGCGCCTATCATGGCTGCGCTCGACGCCAGCATCGCCGCGCACAAGGCCGGCGACAACACTGCCTTCATGGAAGCAAACGAATATTTCCGTACAGCCTGGCTAGCCCTCGTACCGAACTCCCGCCTGGTGCGCGCAGCTGAACTGTATGCCGATCACGTGCACCATCTACGCTCTGTCACCCTGGACAAAGCCAAGGTACGCACCGTGGTATTGAAAGGACTCAAGCGTATCGCCGCCGCGCTTGCCGCTGGCGATGGTGATGCTGCAGCAGCAGCCATGCGTGACCATTTGGCGGAAGCCAGAAATGCCTTTATCGCTGCCGTCGGCCTGGACCGTCAGACTGACGACAATAACTAAAAGACCGGAAATCTTAAAAAGGAGAGTCTGCAGCAATGATCGAGAAGAGCCTCATCGGCAAGGAATACCCACCTTTCAGCGCAGAGGTGGAAAAGCGCTGGATTCGCAGCTTCGCCGAAGCGATCGGCGATCCCCATCCGGTCTATTTCAACGAAGCGGCTGCGCAGGCTGCGGGCTATCGGTCGTTGCCGGCACCCCCAAGCTTTCCATTTGCGGTCGCGATGAAAGGCAACCAGTGTTTTCTGCTCCTTGACGAATTGGGCATCGACAAGCGGCGCGCCATAACGCTCAACTCGGCAAGGCAACGGTCGCGCTACCGTAGTAATTCCAACTTCCAACAATTTTAAAATCGGACTCGACCATGGCCTATAAAGCTGAGATTCCCTACGGCGCTTACTGGAGCACGCCCTTTGCGCGCTGGCAGGGCAGTTTCGCCAGTTTGCACAGTCTTGAATTTGCAGCGTATGTGGCGCGCAATGAGCTAGCCAAACGCAACATCGACCCGACATCGTTCGACTATGGCGCGCTCGGCATGTCAGTGCCGCAAAAAGCCGCCTTCTACGGTGCGCCCTGGGTAATGGGCATGATCGGCGCAAACCGGGCCGGTGGCCCTACCCTGATGCAGGCCTGCGCCACCGGCGTACGCACGCTATTGGCTGCCACGCAGGAAATCGAGGCTGGCATCGCCACGGTAGCGCTTGCCGTCAATTGCGATCGCACTTCCAATGGCCCGCACTTGTATTATCCCAACCCGCGTGGCCCTGGAGGCACCGGCATCTCAGAAAACTGGGTGATGGATAACTTTGGCTGCGACCCGCTAGGTGGCCACACAATGCTGCAAACAGCCGAAAACGTCGCTACCGATCACAGTATCGACACGGCCCGCCAGCACGACGTGGTGCTGCGCCGCGAAGAACAGTATCGCAGTGCATTGGCAAACGATTCAGCTTTCCTGAAGCGTTTCATGACGCTGCCTTTCGACGTGCCGACTCCCAATTTCAAAAAAATTGCGAACAGGCTGGAAGGCGACGAAGGCATTAATTACTCAACCGCTGAAGGACTTGCCAAATTGGCTCCGGTGATGGAAGGCGGCAGCATCACGTTTGGCGGCCAGACGCATCCGGCCGACGGTAATGCTGCGCTCATCGTCACCACGTCCGACAAGGCGCGCGAACTGTCCACCAACCCCAGGATTGCGGTGCGGCTGCACGGCTTCGGACTGGCCCGTGTCGCGCTCGCGTACATGCCGGCAGCAACGGTTCCGGCCGCGCAGCGCGCCCTGCAACAAGCCGGGCTGACAATAGACCGGATGAATGCGATCAAGACCCATAACCCGTTCGCGGTAAACGACCTGTTCTTCGCCAAGGAAACCGGAGTCGACTTGATGAAGATGAATAATTATGGGTGTTCGCTGGTCTGGGGCCATCCGCAAGCGCCGATGGGTACGCGTGCAATCATCGAACTGATTGAGGAACTGGCGATTCGCGGCGGCGGCTACGGTCTCTTCAGCGGTTGCGCAGCGGGCGATACCGCCATGGCGGTAGTACTTGAGGTATGCGACGCATAGTATTGAAAGGGGGTTTGCCACCCCTGATAACAGGAAGTTGCGGGACGGGCGCGTAGTGCCCGCCTAAGACATCGATTGGGTAACCGCCACAGAGACGCAAACAGCGCCCGGCGGACTATGGAGGAGACAAGGTATGGATCTGTCCGAATGGATAGAACGTCACGCAGGGCTCATGCCCGGCAAGGTGGCGATTCGTTTTCCGGGTCGTGATGTGTCGTATGCCGATCTGGACGCAATGATACGGCAGCAGGCGTCGGCATTGGCTGCGTCCGGCGTACGGCGCGGTGGCTGTGTGGCTTATCTGGGATTCAACAGTCCGGAAATGCTCGCCATGCTGTTCGCCTGCGCCCGTCTCGGCGCCCTGTTCATGCCGCTCAACTGGCGTCTGGCCGGGCCCGAACATCGCCAGATGCTGGCAGACTGTCCACCATCGGTGCTGTTTGTCGAGCCTCAGTTCTTCGAGCAGACGGATGCATTCCGCAGTGAGCTCGGGATGATGACGCTGGTGGGCTTCGGCCAGCCTGCGAATGGCTGGATTGCCTATGAAGGTTTTCTAGGGCGTGCAGAGCGCACCGTAGCGCACGATCCCCTGGTCGGCCCGGATACCCCGCTGCTGATCTGCTATACCTCCGGCTCGACTGGCAAACCGAAAGGTGTACTGCTAAGCCAGGGCGCGCTGGAGTGGAATGCATCCAACAGCATGGATATGCACGGACTGATCACCGATGACGTCATTCTTACCACGCTGCCGCTATTCCACGTCGGCGGCCTTAATAACCAAACCACACCCGGTCTCAGCATCGGCTGCACTGTGGTGCTGCATCCCAAATTCGATGTGGACGCCGCATTCGATGCCATTGAGCGCGAGCGCATCACACTTACGGTGCTGGTGCCGGCCCAGCTCGAAATGATGATGGCTAGCCCGCGCTGGCAAAGCGCCGACTTTTCCAGCCTGCGCATGATCAGCACCGGCTCCACCGTCGTATCCGACCGGTTGATTCGCGCCGTCCACGCGCGCGGCGTACCTCTGGTACAAGTCTACGGGTCGACCGAAACCTGCCCGATTGCCGCTTATCTCAAGGCCGACGAGGCCATGAAAAAGGCCGGCTCGACCGGGCGCCCGGCCGCGCACTGCAGGGTGCGCATCGTCGACGCAACCAATCAGGACGTCAGTGCCGGCGCCAGCGGTGAAATTATCGTGCGCGGGCCCAATGTCATGCTCGGCTACTGGAATGCACCGCAGGTGACGGCTGCCACGCTGGTCGACGGCTGGCTGCATACCGGCGATATGGGACATTGGGACGTCGATGGCTACTTGTATATCGATGGCCGTATCAAGGACATGATCATTTCCGGCGGCGAGAACATCTATCCGGCCGAAATCGAAAATATACTGGCCGAATGCCCGGACATCGTCGAATCGTCCGTAGTTGGCCGGGCCGATCCGCGCTGGGGCGAAATTGCAGTTGCAGTCGTCGTGCTGGCAGCCGGCAGCCACCTTACGGCGCAGGAGATCCTGAGAATGTTTGAAGGCCGCATCGCCCGCTACAAGCATCCCAAGGATGTGCGATTTGTCGATCGCTTGCCGCGCACTGCCGTAGGCAAGATTCGCAAGGAAGACGTGCGCAGGATGATCGAGCACGAGGCTGTCGCCTAACGCATTCACAATGAAAAAACCCATGCCAATCACCATGATGGAGTACAAACAATGGCGCTGAAAATAGGAATCGACGTCGGCGGTACCTTTACCGATTTCGTCGTCACACGCGACGGCGCCGAGCCGGCCATCTTCAAGACCCTGTCAACGCCATCGGACCCATCGATCGCAGTTGTCAACGGTCTTGCCAACATCGCTGCCAGCATGAACCCGCCGCAATCGCTGGCGGATTTCGCACCGCGCATCGACACCATCGTGCACGGCACTACGGTAACCACCAACGCCACACTGACCGGAAACGGTGCGCGTTGCGGTCTGCTCACCACCGAGGGTGTGCGCGATGCACTGGAAATGCGGCGCGGCATCCGCGAAGAGCAATACAACAACCGCTACACCAATGTAAAACCGTTGGTGCCGCGTCATCTGCGGACAGGCATCAAGGGCCGCCTGGATCGCAGCGGAACAGAAACAGCTCCGCTCGATCTGGAACAGGTGCGCCAGGCCATCGCGCTGTTCAAACAGGAAGGCGTGCAGGCGGTATCGGTCTGCTTCATGAACTCCTTTGCCAATCCGGCGCATGAACAGGTTGCAGCGGCGCTGGTGCGCCAGGAGATGCCCGAGGCTTACCTGAGCGTATCGACCGATGTGCTACCGTCGATCCGCTTCTACGAGCGCGTCAGTACCACGGCGCTCAACTCCTATGTCGGACCGAAACTCAATCATTATCTCGACCAGTTGGTCGGCCGCCTGAAACAGACCGGATTCCATGGCCTGTTACTGATCATGCAGTCCAACGGCGGCGTGATCTCGCCTCAGCTGGCGCGCGAAAAAGCCGCATTAACACTGCTTTCCGGACCGGCTGGCGGACCTGGCGCCGGGTTGTTCTATGTCGCCGCGCACGGACAGGACAAGTGCATCACGACCGACATGGGCGGCACCAGCTTCGAGGCCTCGGTCGCCGTGGCTAGCCCGATGATAAAGAATGACGGCGAAATCGCACGCCACAAGATTGCCTTGCCGATGCTGGATATCCACACCATCGGCGCTGGCGGCGGATCGATCGGCTGGCTAGATCAGGGCGGCATGCTACGCATGGGGCCGCAAAGCGCAGGCGCCGCCCCTGGCCCTGCCTGTTACATGCAGGGCGGCAAGCTACCCACTACCACCGATGCCAACGTAGTACTGGGTTATCTCGATCCTGAATTCTTTGCCGGTGGCAAGATGAAGCTGGACATTAGCGCAGCACGCCAGGCCATCGACGAGCACATCGCAAAACCCATGGGCCTCACCATCGAGGAAGCTGCCGCTGGCATGTACCGCGTGGCTTGCAACAACATGGCGCAAGGCGTGCGCGAAGTCACGATCAAGCGCGGTTTCGACCCACGCGAGTTTCCCTACATTCCAGCCGGCGGCGCAGGTCCGATCCATTCCTGCCTGATTTGCGAGGAGCTGGAAATTCCATTCCAGATCGTGCCACGGGAATCATCCGTACTGTGTGCGTTCGGCATGCTGATGAGCGAGTTGAAGCATGATTTCGTGCGCACCTTCGTATCGCGACTGGAGGATATTGACTGGGGAAAACTGACCACCATCATTGGCGAAATGTCGCGTGAAGGAGCGCGCCAGCTCAGCGAGGAACGCATCCCGGAAGCGCGACGCAACACTGTCGTCAAGTTCGACTGCCGCTACATCAAGCAATATCATGAAGTGTCCTTCACCGTGTCTGCCGACCTGCTCGCCAGCCAGGACGCCACTGCCATCGCACAGGCTTTCCATACCGAGCACAACCGGTTGTATGGCTATTCGCTGGAGCAGGAAAATACGCCAGTGGAAATCATCAATGTGCGGGTGCAGGCCATCGGCCTGACCGACAAGCCATCCTATCGCAAGGAATCCTGGGCCGGCGCCGATGCGTCCGCCGCGATCAAAGGGGAGCGCAGTATTTATATTCCTGAAACCAGAATGTTTACCAGCATCCCACTGTATGACGGCCATCTGATGCACTATGGCAACCGGGTTCATGGCCCTGCCATGATCGAACAGGAAACCACCGCCATCTTCGTTAGCGCTTCCTTCGACTGCGTGGTCGACGCCTACGGCTCATTCACGCTGTTCCGCAAAGGTCGCGAGGACTTGGTGAAATCCGGTCTGCATGAAATGCTGGAAGACCCGGCGCAATCGCATCTGAAAGACAAGAAGGAGATCCTGGCATGAGCGACATGAAAATAGATCCAATCCTGCTTTCCGTATATGCACGGACCTTCAAGTCCATTACGGATGAGATGAGCATCTCGATGGAGCAGACCACCCGCTCGCCAATCCTGTGCGAGGCCAAGGATTACGTGACCGGCCTGTACGATGGCGACGGCAACATGCTGGAGCAAACCGAAAACCTGCCGATCCTGGCCTTTTCACTGGCACCGGTATGCAAGTACATCAAGGAATATTTTGGCGACGAGATTTATCCGGGCGACGTCATTTTCCATAATGACGTATTCAGCCTTGGCAACCAGAACAATGACGTGGCGGTATACAAGCCAATCTTTCTGGAAGGGAAACTGGTTGCATGGACTGCGGTCAAAGGCCATCAGGCCGACATCGGCGGCAATGTTGCCGGTGGCTATAATCCAAATGCAATCGAAGTCTGGCAGGAAGCGTTGCGCATTCCGCCGATCAAAGTGATCGAAAAAGGAAAATTGCGCAAGGATGTATGGGAGCTGATTTTCGCCAACATTCGCTTTGACATCGTGCAGCACGATTTGAAGGCGCAAATTGGTGCCTGTACCGTCGGCGAACGGCGTCTGCTGGAACTGCTCGGCAAATACGGCGTGAGTAGCTACGAATCACACAAGCAGGCGCTGTTTGACGCAACCCGCAAGATGATGGAAGCGGAGATTGCCAAGATTCCCAATGGCTGTTATTCCGGCGAAGGCTTTGTTTATTACGATGGCCGCCATCCAGGCTCCAAATTCACGATCCGGGTTGATATCGAGGTCAAGGATCGCGCCATCAAGTTCGATTACTCGCGCACCGACGACCAGACTAACGGCTTTGTCAACGGCACTTTCACGTCGAGCGCGTCAGCCACCATCCTGACTCTGCTGCAAATGGTGAATCCGGATATTCCCCACAACGAGGGCATGGTGCAACCGATCGAAATCGTGATACCGCAAGGCACGATTCTGAACGCGGCCTATCCGAAGGCCACTACTTTCGGCAATCATCTATGCCCGCCCAACGCCGATGCGATCCAGCGTGCCCTGGCGCCGGTGATGCCAGACCGCGTGACTGCCGGCTGGAATAACCTGCTGTGCTCGCTGACCACTGGCATCGATCCGCGCAATAAAGAGAAATACGTGGATATCGGCTTCATGGGCTTGAAGGGTGGCTCCGGCGCCATGTTGGGCACCGACGGTTACGATCATATCGGCATGATCGATGCTTCCGGCGGCGTACTCGATCAGGATTATGAAATGTTCGAACAACAGACTCCGCACACGCTGATCAAGCACGAGCTGCTGATGGATTCGGCCGGCGCCGGCGAGTGGCGCGGCGGATTGGGTGTGGAAACGATTTTCAGGATCGGCTCGGACGATACACAGCTGGTGACGTTCGGCGATGGCGATTTCGAGCCGGCATTCGGCCTGTTCGGCGGCGGTGAAGGCACCCTGAATTTCATCCGGCTGCATTATCCGGACGGCAGTACCGTCACGCCGAAAAACAAGGATCTGATCATCGGCGTTCCCAAGGGCGTCATCTATCATCAGGAAGCGGGCGGCGGTGGCGGCTACGGCGATCCGAAGAAACGCGATCGCAAGCTGCTGGCCGAGGAAGTCAGGAACGGCATCATTTCGGCTGATGCTGCCAAGCGCCTGTATGGCATGACAGATAGCGAGCTGCAATGAACTTCGAACTCTCCGACGAACAAAAGGCAGTGCGCGATACCTTCGCCCGCTTCTGCGACGAACGGATCGCTCCGCAGGCGGCTGCGCTCGATGAAGCGCACGCCTTCCCGCATGCATTGTTTCAGGAGCTGGCCGGCCTCGGTTTCTTCGGCATGCGCTATCCGGAAGAGGTAGGCGGCACCGGTATGGGCTTGGCCGAATTCTGCCTGGCGCTATCGGAAGTGGCGCGCGGTTGCATGTCACTGGCAGGCGCTGCGGCAATGCAATCGCTGATGGGCACCAAGTTTCTGCACATGCTGGGCAATGCCGACATCATCGAACGGCTGTTCAGGCCTGCGTTGCGTGGCGAAAAAATTGCTGCCATCTGCATGACCGAACCGAACGCCGGCTCCGACCTGGGCGGTATTGCGACTACTGCGACCAAGGTGGAAGGCGGCTATCGGATCAACGGCCAGAAAACCTGGATCACATCAGCGCCGGTCGCCGATTTCTTTACTGTCTTCGCCCGCGCCGGCGAAGAAAAAAAACTGACCATCTTCCTGGTGGAGCGCGGCTTCAAGGGCCTCATCGTCGGACGTGAAATCCACAAGATGGGCGTGCTGGCGCTGCCAACGTCCGAAGTTGCATTCGACGACTGCTTCGTGCCGGACAGTCACCGACTGTCGCATGAAGAAGGCGACGGCGAAGCGCATCTGAAGAAGACACTGGCCGAGATCCGCATCATCACCGGCGCAATGGGACTGGGCGTGGCCCGAGCGGCACTCGACGAAGCGGTACGTTATGCCTCCGAACGCAAGCAGTTCGGCAAACCGATCGACCGCTTTCAGGCAATTCAGATGAAGCTGGCCGAGATGGCGACCGGGCTTGAAGCCGCGACGCATCTGGTGCACTACGCTGCCTGGCTGCGCGATAACGATAGACCGCATCACAAGCAGGCTGCGATGGCCAAACTGTTCGCAACCGAGACGGCAGCCACCATCTGCGATCAGGCAGCGCGTGTGCTGGCGTCTTATGGCTATGCAATGGAATACCCGGTACAGCGCTACCTGCGCGACGTGCGCTTCACCCTGATCGGCGGCGGCACCAGCGAAATCCTAAAACTTATCATCGCCAAGGAGGTGACATCATGAACGCTGCAACACAGCCCATTTTCCAAAGACGGATCAAGGTCCTGCTGGCCAAGCCAGGACTGGATGGGCATGACCAAGGTGCAAAGGTAGTGGTTCGCGCCATGATGGACGCCGGCTTCGAAGTCATCTACACCGGTTTGCGCCAGACCCCTGAAGCGGTGGCACGCATGGCACTGGAGGAAGACGTCGACGTGATTTCGCTGTCCAGCATGGCTGGTTCGCATCTGCCGTTCTGCCGCAAACTGAAACCGCTGCTGGAGGCAAACAACCTCTCCGACAAGCTGTGGGTTATTGGCGGCAATCTTCCCGCACAGGATCATGCGGCGCTGCGCGAACTCGGCTTCAAAGGCATTTTTCCAACCGGCTCGAAGCTTGACGCCATCGTGGACTACATCCGGAGCGAAGTGAAATGAATCAGCGTACTCAACCAGAAATCAAACCCGTTCTCAATGAGTCCGGCATCGAAGTCAAACCGCTTTATACGGCGGCAGACGTGGAAGAAAGTGGCGGCTACACGCTGGTCGGGCTGCCTGGCGAATTTCCATTCACGCGCGGCATCCACCGCCTGATGTATCGCAAGCAACCTTGGACCATGCGCCAGTATGCCGGATTCGGCAATCCGGGCGATACCAACCAGCGCTTCAAGTATCTGATTGCCAACGGCCAGACCGGCCTCAATGTCGCATTCGATTTGCCGACCCAGATCGGGCTCGATTCCGACGATCCGCTGGCTGAAGGCGAAATCGGCCGGGTCGGCATGTCGATCGATACGCTGCGTGACTTCGAAATTGCATTCGACGGCATCGATCTCGAAAAGATCACGGTATCGATGACCATCAACGGTTCGGCCGCCATCCTGATCGCGATGTATCTTGCGATGGCCGAGAAACGTGGCTACGACATCAGCAAATTACGCGGCACCGCGCAAAACGACATCCTGAAGGAATTCATCGGGCGCGGCACCTGGATCTTCCCGGTCGAACCATCGATTCGCCTGGTAGGCGATACCATCGAATACTGCGCCGAGCATGCGCCAAAATATAGCCCGGTATCGGTGTGCGGCTATCATATCCGGGAATCAGGCGCGACACCGGCGCAGGAGATGGCCTACGCCTTCTGCATCGCCAAGGCCTATGCCGACGAAGTGATCAAGCGCGGACTGGCCGTCGACGAATTCGCCGGACGGTTGTCCTACAATTTCAACATCTTCGGCAACATCTTCGAGCAAGTCTGCAAGTTTCGCGCTGGACGCAGTCTGTGGGCACAGATCATGAAAGAGGAATATAACGCGCAGAATCCAGGCTCGATGTGGCTGCGCATGATCGCCGCCGGCGGCGGCGGCGGCCTGACCTTCGAGCAACCGGAACTGAACATCGTGCGTGGCGCGTACTATGCGCTGATTTCCGCACTATCCGGCACCCAAACCATGGCGTTGTGTTCCTATGACGAGGCCTATACCATTCCAACTGAATATTCGGCACGCATCTCGCTACGCACGATGCAGATCCTGTCCGACGAGATGGGCCTGTGCGAAACGGTGGACCCGCTGGCTGGGTCCTTCTACGTCGAAACCATGACCAACCAAATGCGCGAGAAGATGGTAGAAATCATGGCAGAGGTGGACGCCGAGGGCGGCATCGTCAAGCTGGTATCGGAAGGCATCATCCAGTCCAGAGTCTCGGCGCAGGCGTACCAGATGCAGCGCAATATCGAATCCGGCGCTTTCCCCAAAGTTGGCGTCAATCGCCACCGCAACGATCAGGAAGAAGCCCATCCAGTCGAGTTCCACCCGTACAACGAGGAGGATACTCGCCTGCAGATCAGCAACCTCAACAGGGTGCGCACCGAACGCGATGGCACAGCCGTTGCCCAGGCGTTGGCGCAAGTAGGACAGGATGCCGCCGCCGGCATTAATGTCATGCCGGCCATCGTTACCGCGGTCAAGGCCTATGCCAGCGTCGGTGAGATCACGAAAGAGCTTGTGAAGGTGTACGGGCGGTATCAGGAACCGATCCGATTCTAAGGAAAACAACATGACCCAATTAGCACAAATGGAACAATACCTCGCACCCGCCAGCCTGGAGCAGGCGCTCGCATGCCTGCAGCAGGCCGAGGGCGATGTCGCCATCCTGGCCGGCGGCACCGACCTCATGCCGCAGCAACAGGCCGGCCGACTGAAGCCGAAGCATACCCTGATGAATATCCGGCACATTGCGGAACTCAAGGGTGTGACACTGGCCGACGGCATGGCTCACATCGGCGCACTCACCACCATCACCGAGCTGATGGACAATGCCCTGGTACGCCATCATTTGCCGCTGCTGGCCGAGGCTGGCGACCACTTCGCCAGCAATCAGATTCGCAATGCCGGCACGCTCGGCGGCAATGTCTGCAATGCCTCGCCAGCCGGCGACATGCTGGTACCACTGCTGGTACTCGACGCTACGGCTGAACTGGCTTCGCTTACTGACGGAAAAATTTGCCGGCGCAGTGTGCCGTTGACCGAATTTTTCATTGGCCCCGGCAAGACCAGCCGTGCCCAGACGGAACTGCTGACAGGCGTGCGCATTGCGCTGCCACCAGACAACTTCATTGCACGTTTCTATAAATTCGGGACCAGACCGGCGCTCGATATTTCCGCAATTTCTATCGGCATCGGAGGCGTCTTGCGCGACGGCGTGTTAAGCAGCGTACGTATCGCCTTCGGCGCAGTGGCCCCGACTCCGGTGCGGGGACGACAGACGGAAGCCGCGCTTGAAGGCAAGCGGCTCGACGCGGCAACCATCGAAGTTGCAGCCAGCACTGCGCGCGACGAAGTGAATCCGATCGACGACGTGCGCGCATCGGCATGGTACCGCAAGCAACTTGTTCACAATATGACAAAAAGGATACTCAGCCATGTCGCACAAGATTGATATCGACTTCTCTTTGAATGGCATCAGGAAAAGCGCAACCGTGCGCACGGACATGAGCGCACTCGACATGTTGCGTGATGTGATCGGGCTGACCGGCACCAAGTATGGTTGTGGCGAGGGCGAGTGCGGCGCATGCACCATCCTGGTGGACGGCGTATCGCAAAACTCGTGCCTGATGTTCGCAGTGGATTGCCAGGGTCGCAGCCTGACTACAATCGAAGGCCTGGCCACCACTCCCAGGACCGCAGCCCTGCGCCAGGCTTTTGTCGAACATGGCGCAGTGCAGTGCGGCTTTTGCACACCAGGCATGGTAGTACAAGCCAGCCATCTGCTTGACACGCACCCGGATGCGGATGCCGCTGCCATCAAGCGCGGGATCGAGGGCAACATCTGCCGCTGCACCGGCTACCAGAAAATCGTCGAGGCGATCGCCTCGGTAAGCCAGACCAAGACCCAGGAGTAGCATCATGAGCGTTTCAGAAAAATCCGTACTGAAAGAGCCGATTGTGCAGGACAGCCTGATCGGCAAGCGCATCACCAAGATGGATGCGCCGGAAAAAGTCGAAGGCAAGACTCGCTATATTCACGATATCAACCTGTCCGGCCAGTTGCATGCCCGGATTTTACGGTCGGCTCGAGTACATGCATTGATCAAGAGCATTGATGTCTCCGCTGCCCGGGCGCTGCCCGGCGTGCATGCCGTGATCACTGCTGCCGACGTCCCGGACCAGCGCCCGATCGGCGTAGCCAAGGACCACATGCCGCTCAAGTCCGATCGTGTACGCAGCCAGCGTGATGAAATCGCGGCAGTCGCAGCAGAAACCGAGGAGATCGCCGAACAAGCGCTTAAATTGATCAAAGTGGAATATGAGGATCTGCCGGTGCTGGCCGACCCGGAAGCCGCTGCGCTGCCGGGCGCACCGGCCATCCACGCAGACAAGCCAGGCAATGTCGCGATGCGCTTCGATTACGGCCATGGCGACGTGACGCAGGGCGAAGCCGAATCGGACATCGTGGTCGAGGACACCTTCAAGCTGCATTATGTGACCCACTGCTGCATGGGCGTATCGGGCATGATTGCCGAATTTGACGCATCCGGCAATCTGCTGATGTATTCGAACACGCAAGTACCGTTCCTCCACAAGCGCGAGTTTGCCGAAACGCTGCGTATGGACCCGAGCCGGGTACGCATCATCCAGCCGCCGGTTGGCGGCGGTTTTGGGTCCAAGCTCGATATCTATCCGTTTGAAATAATCTGCGTATACCTGGCGCGAGTTACCAGACGCCCGGTAAAAATGGTGTTCACGCGCGAAGAAGAATTTCTGGCCTCGCCAACGCGCCAGCCAGTACTGCTGACGCTACGCTCGGGCTGCAAGAAAGACGGCACCCTCACCTTCCGCCAGGTGCACACGCTGCATGACAACGGAGCCTACACATCATGGGGCGCGACCACGCCGTTCGTGATGATGCAGACGTTCTCCTCGCTGTATCGGGTACCACACTGCGACTATCACACTGTGGCGGTATATACCAACAACCCGTATGCCGGTTCGTTCCGCGGTTATGGCAACCTGCAGGCCACCTTCGCAATCGAGCAGCAAATGGACAAGATGGCCGAGGCGATCGGCATGGACCAGCTCGAATTCCGCCTGAAAAACGCCCAGGAGGCCGGAGAAATTACTGGCCAGGGTATGGTATTCAAGAGTTGCGGCTTCAAGGAATGTCTGACCACGGTAGCTGAGCGCAGCGACTTCCAGCACAAGCTGGAAGAGAATCGCCGCAATCAGAATGCACCGGGGCCGATCAAGCGCGGCATCGGCATGGCGTCGATGCTGCACGTCGGCGGCGGCGCAAAGATCTACCCTTCCGATGGCTGCGGCACCATTCTCAAGATGGACGATTTCAGTAACGTAACACTAATCACTGGCGCTTCCGAAATCGGCCAGGGCTCCGAAACAGTGCTGTCGCAACTGGTATGTGAAGAACTGGGATTGCCGATGTCGGCCATCACCGTGGTCAACAACGATACCGCGATTACACCATGGGATGTGGGAGTGCACGCCTCGCGCACCACTTTCATCGCCGGGAACTCCGCCATTGGTGCGGCACGGAAAGCCAAGGCCAAGCTGCTGGCGGCAGCCGCCAAAAAATTCGAATGTGCCGTAGATGACCTCGATCTGCGTGGCGGCTACGTGATCAAGGCTGCCAATGGCGAAGCGCTGATCGAATTGTCGCGACTCCTACGTTCGCTGCATTTCGCCGATAAGGCTGAACTGGTGATGACCACGTTCTACTATGAGCCGCCCAGCGTGCATCAGGACAAGGGGTTCAAGGGAGATGTGTCAGCCGCCTATGCCTGGGCTGCCCAGGCAGTTGAAGTTGAAGTGGACACTGAAACCGGCATTGTCAGGATGACCAAGGTAACGGCTGCGCACGATGTCGGCCGGGTGCTGAACCGGCTTGGCATCGAAGGCCAGATCGAAGGCGGTGTGGTCATGGGCCAGGGTTATGCCTTGACCGAAAACCTGATGATCGAAAACGGCGTCATGCGCAATCCCAACTTCCGCGACTACAAGCTGGTAACCGCACCCGAGATTCCCGAGATGGATGTCACCTTCATCGAGTCGATGGATGGTGAAGGGCCGCAGGGCGCCAAGGGCGTGGGCGAAGCGCCTGCCATCTGCATCGCAGCGGCCACCGCCAACGCCATCTACAACGCGACTGGCGTACGGATCTACGATCTGCCGTTTACGCCGGAGCGGGTGTATAGCGCGTTGCGCGGCCGATCCAAGAAACCGTACTGGAAGCCGGTATGAAGAGGCGCACCATCCTGTCGATGGAGCAGGCATTGTCGCTGCCCTACGCCACGCTGCGCTTCGCCCAGCTCGGCTGGCGCGTGATCCGGATCGAATCGACGCCGGGCGGTGGCCTGCCGGGCGATCCGAACCGCTACATCGGCGCCAAGGTGGTGGACGACGACCGCCGCACTTATTTCGTCGCACCCAACGTCGGCAAGGAAAGCATCGCGCTGAACCTGAAAGATCCGGCGGGACAGGCGCTGTTGCGGCGCCTGATCAAGGAGCTCGACGTCGACATCTTTTGCTGCAATACCGTGCCGCGCCGTTACGAGCAACTGGGTATCGACTATGAGACGCTGCGCGCCGTCAAGCCAGACTTGATCTGGGCCGGCATTTCCGCCATGGGCCCGGCTTACCCGGACGCGCCCGGCTACGATCCGGTGATTCAGGCCATGGCTGGGTACATGGAACTGACCGGCGACCCGGACGGACCGCCGACGCTGTCGGGCGTGCCGCTGGTCGATTTGAAAGCGGGTGACGAAGTGTACGCCAACGTAATGCTGGCGCTGGCCGAGCGCGCCGAGACCGGCCAAGGCATGCGCATCGATGTGTCGATGCTGCAGGCCGCCGCATCCTGGCTCATCACCACCCTGCCCCTGCTCGACTTCGACTGCCGTCCGGACGAAATCACGCGCAGCGGCAACGCGCACCGCAAGTTCATTCCGACCAATGTCTATCCGACCGCCGACGGCTTCATCTACATCGCCATCGGCAGCGACGTGCAGTGGAAGCGCCTGTGCGAAATCCCGCAGTTCAATGATGTCGCCAATGCGGTGCGTGCCACCAATGAAGGCCGCCACCAGGAACGCAATGCGATCCAGCGCGACATGACCGTCGCCACACGACGCTGCGGCACCGGCGAACTAAGCGAGAAACTGCGCCAGGCGACCATACCGCACGCGCCGATCCATGACATTCCGCAGGTGCGCGCGATGGAAGCGATCGCCGCCAAGCTCACCACTACCCGCACGCCGGACGGCAGGCTGGTGCGCATGCAGCCGATGGCGGTGGACGTGGCCGGCGCGCCGGGCGAATACGGTTTCGCCCCCAAGTACGGCCAGGACACGCGCGCAATCTTGCGCGACGCCGGCTGTTCCGGCGAAGAGATCGCCACCCTGGAGCGCGACGGCGTGATCGCGGCAACCGAATAACCTATCGACGAAAGCCCATCCATTCATGACAACCGCCAACCCTCTGCTACACGCGCCCGAGCGCACCCTGCCCCGGCATGTCGCCATCATCGGCGCCGGCACCATCGGCCCGGACATCGGCTATTACCTGAAAAGCGCGCTGCCGCAAATTCGCCTGACGCTGGTTGACGTGTCGCAGGACGCACTCGACCGCGCGCTGCAACGCTGCCACGACTACGCGAAAAAAGCAGTCGCGCGCGGCAAGATGAGCGAGCAGCAGGCCGCCGCCGTGACCGCCAATATCGGCGGCTCGCTCGACTATGGCGTGCTGGCCGACTGCGACTGGGTGATCGAGGCGGCAACCGAAAACCTGCCGCTCAAGCGCCGGATTTTCGCCCAGGTGGAAGCGGTGGTGCGACCGGATACGCTAATCACATCCAATACCAGCTCGCTGCCGGCGGCGCGTATCTTTGCCGATCTCAAGAACAAGGCGCGCGCCACCGTCACCCATTTTTTCGCCCCGGCATGGCGCAACCCGGCGGTGGAAGTCATCGCCTGGAGCGAGACCGACCCGGCAGTGGTCGACTACCTGCGCTGGCTGTTCTGCACGACCGGCAAGGTGCCGCTGGTCACCTCTGACGCGGTCTGCTTCATGCTCGACCGCATCTTCGACAACTGGTGCAACGAAGCCGCCCTGCTGCTCGACCGTGCCAGCGCCGCCGAGGTGGACAGCGTGGCGACCGAATTCGTGCATGCCGGCCCGTTCTTCGTGCTCAACCTGGCGCGCGGCAATCCGATCATCACCGAGACCAACACCCTGCAAGCCGAGGAAGAAGGCCCGCACTACACTCCGGCGCCGGTGTTCCGATCGGTCGACAACTGGCTCACGGTAGCACCCGGCAAGCGTGTGGAGATAACTCCGGACACGGCAGCGGCGGTGCGCGACCGCCTGCTTGGCGTGCTGTTCTCGCAATCGGTGGACATCCTGGACCGCAATATTGGCGAACCGGCCGACCTCGACCTTGGCTGCATGACCGCACTCGGCTTCAAGAAAGGCCCGCTGCAACTGATGCGCGAGCTGGGCGAGGCCGAAACCCGCCGGATCCTCGATCGTTTCGCCGCCGAGCGCCCCGGCATGCCGATGCCGCAGCGCCCGCTGCCTGCCTACCTGGATTTTTACCGGCATGTGCTGGTCGACGAAATCGGCGGCGTCAAGATCATCACGTTGCGCCGCCCCGAGGCGATGAACGCGCTGCACGACGAGCTCACCGACGAAGTGCTGGCCGTAATCCGGCGCTTCGAGGCCGATCCGGACACCACCGGCTTCGTCATCACCGGATATGGCGCGCGCGCGTTTTGTGTCGGCGCCGATATCGGTCGCTTCCCCTCGATGCTGGGCGATGCCGAGGCAGCCACCCAGTACGCGCGCGACTGCTCGCGGCTGCTGGTACACCTGGACACCATGAAGAAACCGGTAGTCGCGGCGCTGAACGGCATGGCGCTGGGTGGCGGGCTGGAGCTGGCTATGCGCTGCCACGCCATCGTCGCAGCCAAGGACGCGTGGATGCAACTGCCCGAGATTACCCTCGGCATCGTGCCGGGCATCGGCGCGATGGTGGTTCCCTATCGCCGATGGCCACAGGCCGGCGCCGCCTTCCACGGCATGCTGCGCCAGGCCGAACGCCTGAGTGCACGAAGCGCGCATGAACTGGGCATGGTGGATGCCCTGGCCGATGACACCAGCGATCTGATCCGCAAGGCGGTTGCACGCGTCAAGGCGCTGGGCGAGCATGTGCCGGGCATTGCTGATGGCACCGTGGCGCTCGCGCCACTACAGCCGGTGCAGCCGACCACCGCCAACGGCCAACCGCTGTCGCGCGAAATCCTGGGCATCCTGGAACAAGCCATCGTGGCGGCGGCGGCGGCGCCGACGCTGGCCAAGGCGCTCGAGATCAGCTACCGCGCCTTCGGCGCTAGCGCCTGCACGGCGGCGGCGAGTGAAGGCATCGGGGCTTTCCTTGCGGGCCGCAAGCCGAACTTCAGCGGCACGCCGTAAAGCGGCGCGCCTGGAGTGCGATGGTATAACGCGCGGGCGCGCTTGTATGCGCCCGGCGCGTTGACCGATGGGGAACTACTTGTAATCGGCATGATGAAAGTACGAGTATGGATATCACACTGTTTCTCGAAAATACCCTGAACGGCCTACAATTCGGTCTGATGCTGTTCCTGCTGGCGGCCGGCTTGACGCTGGTGTTCGGTATCATGGATTTCATCAACCTGGCACATGGCTCTCTGTACATGGCCGGCGCGTATTTCGCAGCCACCTTCACCGCGTTGACTGGTTCATTCTGGCTTGGCTTGCTGCTGGCGATTGCGGCCACCGCGGTGCTCGGCGTGGCATTGGAAACAACCATTCTGCGTCGGCTGTATCAGCGCAATCACATGTCACACATACTCGGCACTTTTGCCCTGACCCTGATTTTCAATGAAGCGGCGCGCATGATCTGGGGCGCACAGGCGCTGATGCTCAATACGCCACTCAGCTTATCGCGACCATTGGAGATCCTGCCAGGATTTTTCTATTCCTCGTTTCGCCTGTTCATTATCGCAGCGGGTCTGGCAGTGGCGGTCTTGCTGTACGTGATCGTCACCAGGACCCGGCTCGGCATGTTGGTAAGAGCCGGCGCTTCCAATCGTGAAATGGCAAGCGTAATGGGCGTCAACATAAAATTTGTGTTCACCCTGCTGTTTGCATTCGGTGCAGCCCTATGCGCGTTGGCCGGCGCTTTACTGGGATCGATCCTGGCGGTACAGGTCGGCATGGGCGAAAGCATTCTGATCCTGGCATTTGTCGTGATCGTGATCGGCGGCATCGGCTCGATCCGTGGCGCACTGGTCGGTGCCATACTGGTCGGCATAGTGGACACGCTTAGCCATAGCCTTCTGCCGACCATACTTCGTGCTGTCATGCCGCCGGATATCGCCTCCAATCTCGGCCCTGCCTTGGCATCGATCCTGATTTATGTGCTGATGGCTGCAGTGCTATTTTTCAAACCGCAGGGCCTGTTCCCTGCACGCGGCTAGAAGGCAGCGCATATGATTAGCAAAATGCATCACCCCCTGTCGCGCCTATGGGTGCCGATATTGCTCGCGCTGCTGGTGGCGTTTCCGTTCGTGGCAAAGACCACGGGCGAGATATTCTATGTCGGCCTTGCCAGTCGCCTGTTGATTTTTGCACTGGCGGCCACCAGTCTCAACCTGATTCTCGGCTTTGGCGGCATGGTCAGCCTGGGCCACGCCGCTTATTTCGGGGTCGGAGCCTATACCGTCGCCATTCTGATGCAATACGGCGTGCTGTCGGCATGGATCAGTTGGCCGGTCGCCTGTCTGGCGGGCGCGCTGCTGGCGCTGATCATCGGCCTGATTTCACTGCGCACCAAAGGCGTATATTTCATTATGATCACGCTCGCTTTCGCGCAGATGATCTACTACATCTTCGTTTCGCTCAAGGCGTATGGCGGCGAGGATGGTATGAGCCTGCCGGCGCGCTCCACCTTGGGCCTGGATCTGGCTTCGGACGTAGTGTTCTATTACGTGGTGCTATCCATCTTCGCGGTCTCCATATTCCTGGTGCATCGCTTGGTCAATTCGCGCTTCGGACGCGTGGTGCAGGCGGTGCGCGAAAATGAAATCCGGATGGAAGCGATAGGTTATCCGGTGTTTCGGTACAAGCTGGTCTGCTTTGTGATAGCCGGCATGCTGGCAAGCCTGGCCGGCGCGCTGCTGGCCAATCTGACCTTGATGGTCAGTCCAAACCTGGTGCACTGGATGCAATCCGGCAGCCTGATCGTAATGGTCATCCTGGGCGGCATCGGCTATTTTTCGGCCGGCATCATCGGCGCAGTTACCATGCTGCTGCTGGAAGAAATCCTGTCGAGCTACACCATCCACTGGCAGTTGGGGATGGGCCTGATCCTGCTGGCGGTCGTGCTGTTCCTGCCGTCCGGCCTGGCAAGCGTGTTCGATCGTTCCAAACGCGCTGGAGAAAAGGCATGAGCACGGGCGCCCCATTGCTGGAACTGCGCAACCTGATCAAACGCTACGGCGGACTGACCGCAACCGCCAACCTGAGCCTGAGTGTCGACAGCGGGGAGATTCACGCCGTGATCGGCCCCAACGGCGCCGGCAAAACTACGCTGATCCATCAGATTTCCGGCGCTATCGCGCCGAACCAGGGCACCATCCTGTTCGACCACCGGGATGTCACGCAACTATCGATGCACAAGCGGGTTGCGCGCGGCTTGGCGCGCTCTTACCAGATCACGAATATTTTCAAGTCCTATTCGGTACTCGACAATCTGGCGCTGGCGGTTCAAGCGCGTAGCGGCAGTAGCATGCACTTCTGGCGGCCAGCCATCAGCGAACACGCCCTGTTCGAACAGGCACGTGCCATCGGCGAGCGGATCGGTCTGGGTGCACGCATCGATACCATCGCAGGCAGCCTGGCACATGGCGAGCAGCGCCAGCTTGAAGTCGGCCTGGCGCTGGCGACCCGCCCCAAGTTATTACTGCTCGACGAGCCGATGGCCGGTATGGGCCCGGACGAATCAACGCGCATGATTACGCTGATCCAAAGCCTGCGCAGCGACATCGCCATCCTGCTGATCGAGCATGACATGGATGCCGTATTCCAGCTAGCCGATCGTATTTCGGTGCTGGTATCGGGTCGTATCATCGCCACTGGCGCACCGAATCAGATTCGCGCCAATATTGAAGTCAAGAAGGCGTATCTGGGCGACGAGGTAGCGGCATGAAAACAATTCTGCAAGTCGACAACATCGAAACGGCATATGGCTGCAGCCAGGTATTATTCGGCCTAAGCTTCGATATCCAGCGCGGCGAAGTCGCCACTTTATTGGGCCGCAACGGCGTCGGAAAGACCACCACGCTGCGCTCGATCCTGGGGTTGGCGCGCATCAGGCGGGGTGCGATTCATTTTTGCGAGCGGCGCATCGATGCGCTGGCAACCGACCGCATCGCCCGCCTCGGCATCGCCATCGTACCGGAAGGCCGGCAGATTTTTCCCAATCTTACCGTCAAGGAGAATCTGGTCGCCTTTGCCGATAATCGCAGCAAGGCCGCCGAGCCGTGGACGCTGGCGCGCGTGTACCAGTTGTTTCCGCGCTTGCAGGAGCGCGCAAGCAACCTCGGCAATCAGTTGTCGGGCGGCGAGCAGCAAATGCTGGCGATTGGACGCGCCTTGATGACCAATCCGCATTTGCTGATTCTGGATGAAGCTACCGAAGGCCTGTCGCCGCTGGTACGCGAGGAAATATGGACTTGCCTGGGCCAGTTGCGCGAGCAGGGGCAGACCATTCTGGTGATCGACAAATATGTCGAACGCCTGCTGGCGCTGGCGGATCGGCACACGGTCATCGAACACGGCCGCGTGGTGTGGTCGGGCAGCAGCTCGCAGCTGCGCGACGCGCCCGATATCTGGCATCGGTATGTCGGGGTGTAGAGCCTGGCCATCGGAAGGAAGCAACTGTGAAAATAGCAATATTGGGTGGTGGCCACGGCTGCTATGCCGCAGCGGCGGATTTGTCCGAGCAGGGCCACGAGATACGCCTGTGGCGGCGCGATGCGACCGCATTGCAGCCAGTAATTGACACCGGCTGTATCCGCCTCAAGGATGCGCAAGGCACGCGCGACGTCGCCATTGCGCTGGCCACCGGTAACATCGCGGTCGCACTCGACGGCGCCGAACTGGTCGTGTTGCCGACCCCGGCCACGGCGCAAGAGGATATCGCGCGCGCCATGGCGCCATACCTGACTGCGGGCCAGGTGGTGTTCCTTGCACCAGGCACTTTCGGTAGTTACGTAATGGCGAAAATCATTTGGGAGTGCGGCAACCGTGCCGCCGTCACGTTTGCCGAAACCGGCACCCTGCCTTATCTGGCACGCAAGCATGGACCAGGCGAAGTGGCAATCACGGTACGCGCCACGCGTCTGCCGACCGGCGTCTTTCCTGCCTGCCGTTCTGGCCATGCCCATGCCGTGCTGGCACGCGCCTATCCTGCAGCGGAGCCTTGCGGCGATGCGCTGTCCGGCGCACTGATGAATGCCGGACCGATCATACATCCACCGCTGATCATCATGAACGCCGCACCGCTGCAGCATTTCCCACAATGGGATATTCACAACGAAGGAACCCAGCCGGCGGTGCGTGGCGTGACCGACCGACTCGACGGCGAACGCATCCTGCTGCGCGAAGCGCTGGGCTATGGTGCGCCGCATTTTCCCCTATCCGACCATTACCACAACGATCGGTGGATGTATGGCGATGCGCACAGGAAGCTGGTCGACAGCGGTGACTGGCGCGAACATATAGACCTGCAGCGGCACCGCTACATGCGCGAGGATACCGCGATGGGGCTGGCATTTCTGGTGTCGGTGGCGAGCTGGGCCGAAGTCGGGACACCGCTGGCGCGTGGCTTGCTGGCGTTGGCCGGGGGAATTCTGGGCGAAGCGCTGGAATGCGGGCCGCGCACGCTGGGCAGGCTGGGGCTGGATACGCTGAGCCGCGCCCAAATGACGGCACTGCTGCGAGACGGACTGGCATGAACGCACGCATTGCCGCCGTCGGTGCCGGCCGCATGGGACGTGGCATTGCGCTTGCGTTCGCCTATGCCGGCTTCGAAGTTACGCTGATAGACATCAAGCCGCGCAATCCCGGTCAAACGGCTGAACTGGAATGCGAAAGCATGACGGAAATCACCGCAAACCTGCGTGCGCTGTGCACGCTCGGAATGTTCGACGGCACGCGGATGGATGACATCATGGCGCGCATCCATTTCGCCGGCTGCGAACAGGCCGCGACGGCGTTAGCCGATGCCGATGTGTTGTTCGAAGGCGTTCCCGAAGTGCTGGAAGCCAAGCGTGACGCATTCGCCATCATCCGCCGCCATGCACGGGCCGATGCGATCGTCGCCTCCACTACCTCGACCTTCATGGTGACCGAGCTGGCCAGTCTGATGACCCATCCCGAGCGCCTGCTCAACGCGCACTGGCTCAATCCCGCCTATATTGTGCCGCTGGTGGAGCTAAGCCCGCATCCCGGCACTGATCCAACCGTGCTTGAGCGCATGAAGGCGCTACTGACGCGCGCCGGCAAGGTGCCGGTAGTCTGCGCCGCCACTCCCGGCTTCATCGTACCGCGCTTGCAGGCGCTAGTGATGAACGAAGCAGCGCGCATGGTCGAGCAGGGACTGGCCACTGCCGAGGACATTGACAAGGCCACGCGCTACGGCTTCGGCTTCCGCTTCGCCTCGATGGGCGTGGTTGAATTCATCGACTTCGGCGGCAACGACATCCTGTACTACGCCAGTCGCTACCTGGCCCAGGCCATCGACCCGGTACGTTTTGCCACACCGGCAATCGTGGAGCAGCATATGCGGGAAGGAAGAAATGGTCTGAAGGACGGGAAAGGTTTTTACGATTACCGCGAGATCGACACCGACGCCTACCGGCGCGATGTGCTGGCGCGCTTTCTGGGCATGCTGCGGCATCTGGACCTGCTGCGCGCGCCGGGTGGCACTCCATTCTGATTTTGCATGGCGCGGTGCATCGAAAACCTGTGATCGAGTTCATTCGTTAACTGCATTGCCGGCTCTTTGTTCAGCCGCGCATCCTGTGGTATTGCGGCTGGAGTACCGCTGCTGGAAGGTAACCCCAACAGTCTTATCACCAGCCGCCATTTGCATCTTGCGCGCTGCTTACTCCAGTACTTGTCCCAATCGGTCCCAACGTACACCTTGGGCGCTCGAAGAGAACCAAACCTGCCGCGCCCGGCCCAGTATGTCTTGCATCGGCACCGTTCCAAAACTGCGCGAATCGGTGCTCGCCAAGCGGTTGTCACCCAATACGAATACCTGGCCATCTGGAACGGTGATGTTGAGTTCAGTAACCGGAGCCGTCTCAACTCGGTTCAGGGGGGGGAGCTTGGTTACTTCGAGCTTGGTCTCGGCCCATTGAACCTGCCAGCGATGATCTCCAAAGCCTTCTGTGACGGCACCTTGATCGTTGGGAGGAGACTGTTGCAGTGCCTGACCGTTAACCCAAACCTGACGATTTCTGAACTGGATATGATCTCCGGGCAAACCAATCACGCGCTTGATATACAGGATGCTCCGGTCATTTGGATAAGCAAAAACTGCAATGTCGCCGCGATGCACTCCTTGTTTGCAACCGGGACAGTTATAGCGCTTGTCAGCCCAAATCATGTCGCCATGTAATACGCTCGGCTCCATGCTGGAAGAGGGGATGCGAAGTGGCTCGACCTGATGCTGCCGAACATACAGAGTTAGCAGAGGCAGTGCCAGCAAATCACACAGCAAGAAAACCAGGAGATAAATTCCACTGATTTGCCACGGCTTGGTTATGGTGCCTGCGTTAGCCCGGGCGCAGCGCCATGCGTCCCAAATGGCATAGGCCCATACCCCGATGGTCAAACCCAGGCCGAGCAGCAGGGCTGGCAGCATCAAACGATCTGGTAGGTGTAGGGCGATCAGTGCAACACCAGGAATGCATAGCAATGAAAAGCTCAAAAATAGCCAGATAGCCCGGTTTAAATCCCCGTTGTAGAACTGGCCAAAGCCGGGTAGGATCAGTGAGGCTAGAGCCGCAACCAGCGGTTTGCGCGGGGCCATGGAGGTGGGTGTCAAGGTCTGTACGGATTGCATGGTTTATTCCTTTAATTCGGCTTGTCGATCTATCACATGGCTGTGGCTGTTAACCACAAGGCAAATACAAAGCCTGCGATCTGGCTGAGGCCCAAGATGCCCCCGCCGATCAATCCAGCAATGGTGGCAATCCAGCGTAGGAGATTCCAAAGGGGGTAGCGGGTTTTAGCAGGCGTGACAGAAAGTGGTGGTCGTTGCGGCAACTGCTGTACGCGTTGCATCACCCGCTGGGTGAAATCAGGTGGTGGTTGCAACAAATCGCCCTGCAACAGGGTATCCAGGTCATTTTTCATAGAAAGTCTCCGATTCGTTGTCAGACTGCAGAATGGCGCGCAACCGTTGCTTGGCCCGGTGCAGGCGTGTTTTGATGGCGGCTAGGCTGTCATTTTCGATACGAGCGACATCAGCCAGTCTTAATTCATGCACGTAGACAAGTGCCAACGCGCTTCGGTCGGACATGGGTAATTGGCGCAAGGCTGAATGCAGGCGAGAGTGTTGCCGGGTCCGTTCCATGATTTGTGCTGGATCTGGTTGTTCACTGGCTGGTTCAGGTATTACTGCGTCCAGCATTTCGTGTTGGCATGGTTCCTTTTGCAATGCGTTATAGGCCAGATTGCGGGCAATGGTGAAAAGCCATGTCGCAAATTGGGCACGCTCAGGCTGATAGCTGTGCAAATGGGTCCAAGCACGCAAAAAAGTCTCTTGAGCTATGTCTTCTGCTTGTGCCTGACTCATGCCAAGGCGACCTAAAAATCCGAAAAGCTGACGCTGGTACATGTCAACCAACTCGGCAAATGCCGGTTGTTCGCCTGCGGCGATGCGGCGCAGGATGGCCTGCACCATCAAAAGCTCCCCTTTAGAAATCTGCCCCCGCATAAGGCGCGAGTCAATGCGGGTTTATGCGGACAGTTGCTCAACCGGTTTTTCATGCTCCTAAGCCTTTCATGGGCAAGTCAGACGTTGGTATCTGTTCGTTATACCGATCAAGATCAAAAAGGTTACGGGATACATCGTGGTTCGCCAATACAGGCTATCCAGCCAAGCCTGCTGCCCCGCAGATGAGCCCCCCGAGAGTATACGGAAGCTTATTTTTGCTGGTTTTGCGGCCATGTTGATCGGCTACATGCCTGTGTCGTCAGACTTCGGCCGGCAGGGCACGGACTTGCAGCGCAACGCGCTGCTCGCGGCCAAATTCACTGCAGATAAATGCATGTCAAGCGACTGATGTGCACCATCATCCTTTGATATTTCCCCCCTCCATCACGGCTTTTGTTTTTATGGGATACTGTATACATTGGCATGAGACATGCCAATTAACGGACAGGCACGATCCATCGAACAAGACGAAAATTCCATTTATCGGCAACCCAGCTTTCACAGGAGCAGCTATGAAGATCGTATGCATCGGCGGTGGTCCGGCCGGCCTTTATTTTGGCTTGTTGATGAAAAAGCAGAATCCGGCGCATGACATTACCGTAATCGAACGCAATCGCCCCTACGACACTTTCGGCTGGGGCGTCGTGTTCTCCGACCAGACACTGGCCAATCTCAGCAAGGCCGACGAGACTACCGCGCGCGCCATCCTGCAATCGTTCAATCACTGGGATGATGTGGAGACGCGCTTCAATGGCCATGTCATTACATCCGGCGGCCATGGCTTTTGCGGCATCGGCCGCAAACGCCTGCTGAATATTCTGCAACAACGCTGTGAAGAGCTTGGCGTCAACCTCGTATTCGAAACGGACGCTACCGATGATCAGACAACCGCCGCCGAATACGATGCCGACCTGGTGATTGCCAGCGATGGATTGAACAGCCGTATCCGCACCCGTTACGCCGACAGCTACCAGCCGGATATCGATACCCGCACCTGCCGCTTCATCTGGCTCGGCACCAAGAAGCTGTTTCCCGCTTTCACGTTCGCTTTTGAACAAACCGAGCACGGCTGGTTCCAGGCCCATGCCTATCAATACGACGGCGATACGGCGACTTTCATTGTCGAAACCCCTGAAGACGTGTGGCTCAAGTCCGGCCTCGATAAGATGGATAGGGAACAAGCGATCGCCTTTTGCGAAAAACTGTTTGCAAAGCATCTTGATGGCCATGCGCTGATGAGCAATTCCGCGCATTTGCGCGGTTCGGCAGCCTGGATCAAGTTCCCGCGCATCATCTGCCAGCACTGGGTGCACTGGAATGACATAAAAGGAAAACGGGTGCCGGTCGTGCTGATGGGCGACGCAGCTCATACCGCGCACTTCACGATCGGCTCCGGCACCAAGCTGGCGCTGGAAGATGCCATCGAACTGACACGCTGCTTTGAAAAACATGGCGAAGCCGGCATGGACCGTGTGATGGCGGCCTACGAAGAAGTGCGCGCAATCGAAGTTCTCAAGATCCAGAGCTCGGCGCGCAATTCGATGGAATGGTTTGAAAACGTCCAGCGATATACTCGCATGGAACCGGAGCAGTTCGCCTATTCGATGCTCACGCGCAGCCAGCGCATCTCGCACGAGAACCTGCGGTTGCGCGATGCCGCCTATGTCGAGCATTACGAGCGCTGGATTGCCGAACGCGCCTTCGCACAAGCCGGCCGACCCTTGCCTGTCAGTGACCGCAGCATCCCGCCGATGCTGACCCCGTTCAAACTGCGCGGCACCGTACTGAAGAACCGTATCGTGGTGTCGCCGATGGCGCAATATTCGGCCACCGATGGCGTCGTCGGCGATTATCATCTGGTGCATCTGGGCAGCCGCGCAATGGGCGGCGCCGGCATGGTATTTGCGGAAATGACCTGCGTCTCGGCTGATGCCCGCATCACGCCGGGCTGTCCTGGCCTGTACCAGCCGCAGCATACTGTTGCCTGGCAGCGTATCGTCGATTTCGTGCATGCCAATTCGGATGCGAAAATCGCCATGCAACTGGGGCACGCCGGCCCAAAGGGGTCGACCCGACGATCATGGGACGGAGCCGATCAGCCGCTGGAAAGCGGTAATTGGCCGCTGGTCGCGGCATCCGCCCAGCAATATCTGGAAGGGGTATCGCAAACCGCGCGCGCCGCAACGCGTGAAGACATGGATCGGATTCGCGCCGATTTCGTGCGTGCCGCGCAACAGGCAGCCGCAGCCTGCTTCGACTGGCTGGAGCTGCATTGCGCACATGGCTATTTGTTATCCACCTTCATTTCGCCGTTGACCAATCATCGTACCGATGAGTACGGCGGCTCGCTGGCAAACCGCTGCCGCTACCCGCTCGAAGTGCTCGCCGCCATCCGCGCCGTATGGCCGCAGGACAAGCCGATCAGCGTGCGGATTTCGGCGCATGACTGGGTCGAGGGCGGTATTACACCGGATGATGCGGTCGAGATCGCCAGGCTGTTCAAGCAGGCCGGCGCCGACATGATCGACTGCTCCTCCGGCCAGGTCAGCAAGAAGGAAAAGCCGATGTACGGCCGCATGTTCCAGACCCCCTTCTCCGATCGCATCCGCAATGAATCGGGTATTCCCACCATTGCCGTGGGCGCCATCTTCGAAGCGGACCATGCCAACAGCATCATCGCCGCCGGGCGGGCCGATCTGTGCGCAGTAGCGCGGCCGCATCTGGCCAATGCGGCCTGGACCCTGACCGAGGCAGCGCGAATCGGCTACCCGGACATGGAATGGCCGAAGCAGTATTACGCCGGCAAACTGCAACTGGAACGCAATCTGGAACGCGAAAGACAGTTGGCCGCCGCCAATGCCGGCCTGACCCCGCAACAGATTGCGGCCAGGCTGCTGGAAGGCTGAACCCGTTGCCGGCACGGCGATATTTGAAGAATCCCTGCCGGCCCTGCCCTATTGATGCACTCAATCAACAAGGAATCGATCATGCGCTATCTTCCTGGCCAACCGCATCAGCTTCCCGGCAATCGTGCAATGCTGGCCGATTATCCTGCACGCCATTTCAATTTTGAAACAACGAATGGCGTCGCCACGCTGACGCTCAATCGCCCGGAACGCAAGAATCCACTCACCTTTGAATCCTATGCCGAACTGCGAGAGCTGTTTCGCTCGCTGGCTAGCGCCGACGATGTAAAAACGCTGGTCATTACCGGGGCCGGCGGCAATTTCTGTTCCGGCGGTGACGTGCATGACATCATCGGCCCGCTCACCCGGCTCGACATGCCCGGCCTGCTTGCCTTCACCCACATGACGGGCGATGTGGTGAAAGCCATGCGCGCCTGCCCGCAGCCGATCGTGGCCGCCGTCGATGGCATCTGCGCCGGTGCCGGCGCCTTGCTGACACTGGCGGCTGATATCCGGCTCGGAACGGCGCGCAGCAAGACCGCTTTCCTGTTTACCCGGGTCGGCCTGGCCGGTTGCGACATGGGCGCCTGCGCCCTGTTGCCACGCGTAATCGGCCAGGGACGCGCCGCCGAGCTGCTGCTGACCGGGCGCAGCATGAGCGGCGAAGAGGCGGAACGCTGGGGCTTTTTCAACCGGCTGTGTACGCCGGAAGCGCTGCTGGCCGAAGCACAGGCATTGGCCGCCGAACTCGCCGCCGGACCGACCTTCGCCCACGGCATGACCAAAAAAATGCTGCAGCAGGAATGGAACATGGGGGTCGATGAAGCGATCGAAGCGGAAGCGCAGGCGCAGGCTATCTGCATGGCGACCAATGATTTTCACCGTGCTTACCACGCCTTCGTGGCGAAGCAAAAACCCGTCTTCGAAGGCGATTGAGGCTCCATCATGTCGGATCAAAGCTACCTGGACTGGCCTTTTCTGCAACCGCAGCACCGCGAACTGGCCCACGCGCTGGAAGCATGGGCCCGCCAGCATATACCGCAAGACCACGATCGCGACGTCGATACCGCCTGCCGCCACCTGGTGCGCCTGCTGGGACAGGCCGGTTGGCTCAAATACGCGATCGGGGGCGTCGCCTATGGCGCTGCCAGCGATGCCATCGATACTCGTGCCCTCTGCCTGATCCGCGAAACGCTGGCGCGTCATTCCGGCCTGGCGGATTTCGCCTTCGCCATGCAGGGCCTGGGTTCCGGGGCGATTACCCTGTTCGGCAGCGCCGCTCACAAGGAGCGCTATCTGACGCGTGTCGGCCGGGGCGAAGCGATTGCGGCGTTCGCGCTGTCGGAGCCGGAGGCCGGATCGGACGTGGCGGCGATGCAATGCGCCGCCCGGCAGGACGGTGACCAGTATATGCTCGACGGCGAAAAGACCTGGATCTCCAACGGCGGCATCGCCGATCTGTACGTGGTATTCGCGCGCACCGGCGAAGCGCCCGGAGCGCGCGGCATTTCGGCGTTCATCGTGGAAGCGGATACGCCGGGTTTCGAGATTGTCGAACGGATCGACGTAATCGCTCCGCACCCGCTGGCGCGCATCCGCTTTTGCGGCTGCCGCATCCCGCTGGCCAACCGCCTCGGCGCGGCGGGACAGGGTTTCAAGGTGGCGATGGCAACACTGGATATTTTCCGCACCTCGGTGGCGGCGGCCGCGCTGGGATTTGCCCGGCGCGCGCTGGACGAGGCGGTCCAGCGCGCCGTCACGCGCAGGATGTTCGACCAGAGACTCGCTGATTTCCAACTGACCCAGGCCAAACTGGCACAGATGGCAACCGGCATCGATGCCGCCGCCCTGCTCACGTACCGCGCCGCCTGGCAGCGCGATCAGGGCCAGCGCGTGACGCGCGAAGCAGCGATGGCCAAGATGACCGCCACCGAAACCGCGCAACAGGTCATCGATGCCGCAGTGCAGCTCTTCGGCGGGCTGGGCGTGACCAGCGGACAACCGGTTGAGCGACTGTATCGCGAAATCCGCTCGCTACGCATTTACGAAGGCGCCACCGAAGTACAGCAATTGATCATCGCACGCGAACTGTTACGCGATGCCAAGGTATAACCCATATTCAGAAAGGCAACATCATGGAATTCCTGCAACCACCAGACTGGGTTCGCCCCAAGGGATACGCCAACGGCGTCATCGCAACCGGACGCACGATCTGCCTCAGCGGCATGATCGGATGGGATGCGCAGGGCCGCTTCCAGACCAGCGACTTCGCTGGCCAGGTGCGCCAGGCTCTGCTGAATATCGTGGCAGTGCTGGCCGAGGCCAAGGCCGGTCCGCAGCATATCGTGCGCATGACCTGGTATGTAACCGACAAGCAGGCATATCTGGCAGCCGCCAAGGACATCGGCAGCGCCTACCGTGAAATCATCGGCCGGCATTTTCCGGCCATGACGGCAGTGCAGGTAGTTGCACTGATGGAAGATGAGGCAAAGGTCGAAATCGAGGTAACGGCTATCCTACCGGACTGATCGGTTTCGTGTACGGTAGTAAAATTCACGTCATTTACCCACGCTGCACATGCCTGCCGCAAATCCAGGTCAAGAACAGAATCTTTTTACATGAATCCAGGTATTTATCGCCGATGCATCCGCATCGTGACATCCGAGAAAGAAGCCCGCGCGGATTTGGAAGACGACCTGCATCGTTATACCGTCATCATCCGGCATGACGGCACCTGCATCACCGCCATCGAGGGCGTGCCGGTGCGCGTTCCCTGGTCACTCTGCCCGCAGTCGGTCAAGGCGCTCGACCTGCTGATCGGCATGCCGTTGTCGCCACATCCGCTAGCGGTATTCCGGCACACCGACGGTGCGCACCAATGCACCCACATGTTCGATCTGGCGGGGCTGGCGATTGCCCATGCAGCGCGCGGCATCCGGCTGCGCCAGTACGATATCGAAGCGCCCTACCTGCAGGAACAGGGAGCGCGCAGCCTGCTGCTGCGGCGCGACGGCGTGGAAGTCCTGCACTGGACCATCGATGGTGCCACCCTGCTGGCGCCGGAAGCCTTTGCCGGCCGCGACATCAAACGCCTGGCCGCCTGGGCCGAAAGCGCCTATCCCGACCCTGACGATTACGAAGCCATCGTGGTATTGCGCCGCGCGGTCCTGATATCGAAAGCGCGCCTGCACGACTGGGATATCTTTCCCACCGCGGCAGATACCAACCATGGCACCGGCGCATGTTATGTGTTCCAGCCGGGCGTCCAGGAACGTGCCACCAGAATGAAAGGCACCACGCGCGAATTCACCGATGCGCCGCAACGCATGCTGTCCGATCTCAAGCCCTGACCACGCGCCAGGCAACGCGGCAATCCAGCTTACACGGCGCAGCGGAAAATTCCTGTTTTCAGATGATTTTTCAACCGCCGCCGCTGATTTTCGGCCTTTTATACTGCACTGTGTATTTTTAAAATACCGCGAATTCATTGCGAATATTGATTATTTTTGTCTATACTCCCAATATTTCCGCAAGAAAAAGTAACTCTCCGGGATGGAACGCCAGCGGAATCTGGACAGGCAGCCCTATAGATTTGCTACCGTCATCCCGACGAAAGTCGGGGTCCAGCGACGTTACCGAGCTGGAATGGGATGGTTGAATACTGCGATGCAAGTCGACCCTTAATGGAACGTACTTCATATAGTGCTGCGCCAAACCAGTGTGGTCAATTCACGTTAGCAGCGTGGAGGGGGCGGTTTGCGCATGCTCAAAAGCGTCTGCGAGTGGCGATTTCTTCACGCAGCAAACGGGCTGCAAGCCGCGAGATCAAGCGTCACGAAATCGTCTTAGATTCTCCAAGTTGCAATGATGAGGGCGGCATAGACTATTACCCCTGTGACGAATGCACCCGATCTAAAACTCTTTGGATGAGGTAATTCATGGCGCACGACGTTGATAATCGTGCTGCCAGCAATTAAAGCAAGCATTCCATACAGCACCCCTTCCGGCAGCACGAAGCCGACCGCCAGCGCGCAACCAATGACCGGCATTGCGGCCAACGCGGTACGCCAGCGCCAATGATGGGCATCGGGGCACAGGTGCAGCAAGAAAAGGTCGTTAAAGAGCAGATGGAGAGCCAGCGCTGTCACGTAAATGCCCAGGTTCAGCGAGCCTGCGTGGGCTTCTTCCACTACTCCGGCACCCGCGAGAAAATTGTAAAAAAGGAATAATGCAGCGAAACCCTGGTAATCGTCCTGCCGGCTGGGACTCTTCGCCAGATGCACCTGCAGAAGATAGTTTGTCGATATTGCGCCCAACAGCAAGATGAAGAGGGTCTCCAGCGGTTCCGGCCCGAGCGGCAGCAAGGCGTGAATCTTGGGGGCGCCGTATTTGGCGAGCTCGAATAGCAGATACAGAAACATGTACGCGAGCCCGGTTCCGCCGCTGAAACTGTCCAGCGATGCAAGATATCGTTCCGGCAGGCGCGCAATGGCCGGCGTGAGGGCGTAGGCACCTGCGAGCACCAGGCTGCCGGCCAGTGCCGCTGCTGTTTCGCCCATCATGCCCCCGGCTTTTCGGCGCGGCGCAAATGCCAGCGCACGACTTTGTAGATCTCCGCCGCCAGCAGCAGGATCAGGCCCTCGGCCACCGCCACGCCGAACTCCCAGGGGGCGAGCGACACGGTGCCGAGCAATAGCTGGAGCGGCATCCAATAGACTGCCAGCAGCTGGACGAGAAGCGCGACCAGCGCTGCACCGAAGAGCCATCGATTGGACGGCAACCGATACAGGGGCCGTTCGGCCGAGCGAAAGGCGAACGCGCTGAAGGCCTGAAACGTGGCATTGACCGTGAAGGCCTCCGTTCGCGCATGTTCGATCGGCGTCCCAATCGACAGTTCCCAGGCAAACACGGCCAGGGTGCCCACAGCCATGCCAACGCCCATGCACATCAGCCGCACGAAAGCCGAGCGGGTGATGAGGGGATCACCCGGCGCGCGCGGCGGGCGGTTCATCAGGTCGGGATCACCTTGTTCAAGGGCCAAGGGTTTGTCGAACACGCCTGTTGCTACCAGGTTGATCCATAGCAGCATCACGGCGGTGAGCGGCAGCGGCAAACCGAGCACGATCGAGCCCGCGACAGTCGCAATGTTGCCGACGCAGGTCGCGGTCAAGTATTCCGCCACCTTGCGCAAGTTGTCGGAGATTGCACGCCCTTCTTCCACGGCGGCGACGATCGTGGCGAAGTTATCGTCGGCAAGCACCATGTCTGCTGCGCCTTTGGCGACCTCGGTGCCGGTGATGCCCATGGCGATGCCTATGTCGGCCTGGGACAGGGCTGGCGCGTCGTTCACGCCGTCGCCCGTCATCGCGACAATGGCCCCCTTGCGTTGAAGCGCTTTCACAATGCGCATCTTGTGCGAGGGGTTGACGCGGGCATAGACGGCGGCCCGCTGGACGACATTATCAAGCTCGTCGTCCGTCATCTTCTCCAGGTCGGCCGCTTCCATCACGATCTGGCTCTCCCGCAGGATGCCCAATTGGCGCGCAATGGCCGTTGCCGTTGCGCGGTGATCGCCTGTAATCATGGCTACCCGAATGCCGGCGGACTGGCAGGCCAGGACTGCGGGAATGGCTTCGGGACGCGGCGGATCGATCATTCCGACCAGCCCGGCGAGTACCAGTCTTCCGTGCAGATAGTCGGCGGACAGCACCCCGGCGTGATCCACGGCGCGCACTACGCCTAGCGCCAGTGTGCGCAGCGCCTGATCAGCCATGCCGTGCGCTGCATTGAGCAGGCCGGAGCGCGCCTCCTCGTCAAACTCCAGAATCGTGCCGTCGCTCGCCTGATAATGGCTGGCCATCGGCAAAAGCCGTTCCAGCGCGCCCTTCACGAACGCCACAAGTTCACCATCGGGAGCGCGGTTGAGCGTTGCCATCCATTTGCGCTCGGAGCTGAAGGGGATTTCGTCGACGCGATCCCACTCTTCACGGAATTGCAGCTTCTCCGAGAGCACCCTCAACGCGCCTTCCGTCGGATCACCCAATATGCGCCACTCGCCATCGACTTGCTCCAGGACGGAGTCGTTGCAGAGCCGGGCGCAGGCGCCAAGCCAGTGCAACCCGCGCGCTTGCCCGGCAATCGCAGGAATGCCGCCGGCCAGCACGCGGCCACTCGGCTCGTAGCCAGCGCCTTCTACGGCAAGGATCTGGCTGCCCATGCTGATCTGCTCGACGGTCATCGCATTGCGCGTCAGCGTGCCGGTCTTGTCCGAGCAGATGATGGTGGCGCTGCCCAAACCCTCGACCGCCGGCAGCCGGCGTATCATCGCGTGGCGCTTGGCCATGCGAGTGACGCCGATGGCAAACAGCACCGACACCACGATCGGCAAGCCCTCCGGGACGGCCGCCACTGCCAGGCTGATCGCCACATAAAACATCTCGGCAAAGGGATGGCCGAGCGCAACGCCCAGCGCCAGCACGGTGCCGATGATCATCACGATGATGATGCCGAGCCGGCGGCCAAAATCGGCCAGCTTGCGCTGCACCGGCGTCTGCGCGCTGGCTTCGGACACATCGGAGGCGATCTTGCCCACCTGGGTGGCCATGCCCGTCGTCACCACGACGGCCCGTCCACGACCGGATACCACGGCTGTGCTCATGAACGCCATGTTGACCTGGTCGCCCAGCGGCAGATACGCTTGCGCCTCGATGGCCCTGCTGTCCTTGGGCACGGGCAGCGACTCGCCCGTCAATTCCGCCTCGGCGATCGCCAGTTCGCTTGCGTGAATGATCCGCGCATCGGCGGCAATGCGGTCGCCAGACTCCAGGAGCAGGATATCGCCGACGACGACTTCGCTCGCCGGGATATCTTCCACCCTGCCGGCTCGCATGACCCGCGCACGCGGGCTTGTCAGCCGCTGCAGCGCAGCGATCGCCCCCGCGGCGCGTCGTTCCAGCACATAACCGAGCATGGCGTTGATGAACACGATGGCCAGGATCACGTACACATCAAGCCCTTTTTCCATGAAGAACGCGATCACTGCCGCGGCCAGCAGGATGAGAATCAGGGGGCTTTTGAATTGCTCCAGGAAAATCGCCAAACGGGATCGCCCGCGCTTGACGGCAAGCTGATTCGGGCCATGTGTCGCAAGACGTTGTCCGGCTTCTGTGGAATCGAGCCCGTTCTCGGGTGTGTCGAGTGACGAGAGCACGGCATCGGGGGGCAAGGCAAACCAAGGCGTGTTTGTGGACGCGCTGTGGTGCGGCGCGCGGTGTTGCGAAGGCATGCGTCACTCCTTTCGGTTGCAGCAAGAACGCCACCCTGGATTCAAGCGTGACGTCGAAGGCGGACGGCGGCGCGGCAGGCATTCTGTTATCGCGCGCAGCGGAACATCATTGCGCGGGCAGCGAATGAAGGATGGTCTTGAGAATAAAAGTGGGCATGGCGGTTTCTCCTTGGAAAATGCGCGGCGCAATAGATTAACGTTAGCAGTGGGAGAGGAGGAAAGTTTGCGCGTGCTCAAACGGGTCTGCGAATGGCGGTTTCTTCCGCACCGCGCAGGGAGGAAAATGAAATGCAGCCTGATTACCATCGGATTGGGGCGCTTAATTCTTCGTTGAGAGGCAAGTTCACGGAAGATGCATCCCCTCGCGCGATCCTTTCACCATTCAAGCAAATTTCGTGCGTCATCTGTATGTTGTCTTGAATCGCCACGGTTGAATTTTCCTCAGGTATGCGGCATGCGGATGATCCGGGCACGTTTGAGAACCGTCTGCATTCGGAGGCCACACAACAAATCGATGCGGACATGCAACCATCTTCACGGCTGCTCGACTATGCGGGCGCGGGTAGTACCATCATCATGTTGCGGCTATCGTTGCATGGCGTTTTCCTATCCTGCGCGCTTGGCGCGTTTGATCAATTCAAGCACTACTGCCGGGCTCGACATCGCGATAGATTCCGCATCCGGGTACCATGTTGTAGTGCAGTGGAGCGGAACGCGACGACCTATCGTCGGTCCATACTCGTCGGTGGGCGGAACGTTCGACAGCACGTTGGATTGCCCGAGTGCCCAAGGACCTGGCGTCGCCGCCAGTGCGGCTTTCTCCAATGCGATCACAAAGAGGCTATCGAATTTCTGCTTGATTCAGCCGGTGAGATTGGCTTCAACCGCTACACCTTGTTGAACCTGCACGCACTGCTGTCGGATAACTTGCTGGAAGACCCTACAGCCAGCGGTTGTTTACGCACCATCGCGGTCGATATCGGGCAGACGACATTTCTCCCATTAGAAGGAGTGCAGCGGATTGAGGAGTGCTTTGACCAGGTGCTGGACACGGCAGCAGCGATTTGCGATCCCTTTGAACAAGCCTTTTTTGCGATGGTGCATTTGCCCTATCTGCAACCATTTGAGGACGTTAACAAGCGTGTCTCGCGATTGGCTGCCAACATTCCTCTCATTCAGCAAAATCTCTGCCCTTTGTCTTTCGTCGACGTTTCGCAGTCGACTTATATCAGCGCGATGCTGGGCATCTACGAACTCAACCGAATTGAACTGCTGCGAGATGTGTTTGTCTGGGCATACAAACGCTCATGTGCCCGCTATTCCGCAGTACGCCAGTCACTCGGTGAACCTGATCCTTTCCGTTTTCAGTATCGACAGCATATTACCCAGGCAGTCGCGGATGTGGTTCGCAGGAAAATGAGCAAACTGCAAGCGGTCAGTTACATCCAGCGCCTGGCCCGGGAACTGATCAAAACATCGGATCGCGAGCGTTTCATTGAAGTAGTTAAGACTCAGTTGCTCAGTCTCCATGAGGGAAGCATTGCACGCTACCGCCTGCGGCCCAGCAAATTTCAAGCCTGGCGAGAGGTCTGGAAATGAATCGGAAAAATTGGGACGACGATGTCGCAGCACAACTATCAGAACTGGACTATCCGTTAGCGTTACTGTGCCGCGTCCTGGCCTGCATCGCAGACTGGTTGCCGCTCCCCTTGCGAAATTCGTCGGGTGTGACACCCATCAGGCGGCGGAACATGGTGATGAAGGCCGAGGCGCTACCATAACCGAGGTCGAGCGCGATGGTCTCGACGGTATGGCCGGCTTCCAGGCGCGGCATGGCTTTCACCACACGCAACCGCTGCCGCCATGCGGCAAACGACATACCCAGATCGCGCCGGCAACGGCGCATCAGTGTCCGTTCCGTGGTATTGGCGGCGTGCGCCAGTTCGGCCAGGAGACGCGTATCATCCGGCCGGGCTTGCAGCGCGCGCAATACCGGACCGAGCAGCGGGTCGTCCGAGGTCGGCAGATAACTGCCGGCGCAGGCGGCCGCGGCCAACTGATCGACCAGCGCCTGCAGCAACCGCTGGTCCTGATCGGTGTGCGGCAACTGCGGCGGATGCTGCCGCAGATGGTCGAGCATGGCACGCACCAGAGGGCTCACGGTCAGGGCGCACGCGACCCGCGGCAGCGTGCCGCTCAACTCCTCGGCAATGTAGAGTGAACAGTGGCAGGCTTCGTACCGGTTCAGGCCCATGTGTTCCACATGCGGCGGCAGCCAGATGCCATATTGCGGCGGCGCAAGATAATGACGGTGGTCCAGCTTGACTTCCATCACGCCGCTGAAGGAATACACGAATTCGCCCCAGGCATGCCGGTGCTGCGGATACGCCGCATCGGCGGGCATCGAGGCGGTGCGGAAATAAATTGGCGACGGTAGCGTCTCGCTGAAAGGCGGGATGTGCAGATGCCTGATGCGGGCCGGCATGATGGGTTCTCCTTCAATGACGCCGCTCGCTTGCAGGCGAACGGCCGGGTGGCGGATTGGCGCTATGTCCTGTCGGTTTCTCACTATATCAAGAGAACAGGCCACGCACATAATGTCTGTGGAATCATCGATACGAAGGAAACACTCTTGGATACCCGTAAAGCACTTGACCAGCAGGCCGTCGGACTGATGCTGCTGCTATGTCTGATCTGGAGTCTGCAACAGGTCGCGCTCAAGGCTGCGGCGGCCGACATCGCGCCCATCATGCAGATCGCGCTACGTTCAGGCGTGGCCGCATTGCTGGTGGGCGCGCTGATGCTGGCCAAGGGGGAACGCATGTCGCTGGCCGATGGCACCTGGCGTCCCGGCCTGGTGGTGGGATTTCTGTTCGCATTGGAATTCCTGCTGGTGGGCGAGGGATTACGCCACACCAGCGCCTCGCACATGATCGTGTTCCTGTACACCGCGCCGGTATTCGCCGCGCTCGGCCTGCACTGGCGCTTGCCGGCCGAACGGCTGGCCGCGCTGCAATGGCTCGGCATCGCGCTGGCGTTCGGCGGCATCGCCCTGTCGTTTCTGGCGCGCAGCCAGCATCCCGCGGGCGGCGTACCATCGAATATCCTGTGGGGCGATTTTCTCGGCCTCATGGCCGGCGCGTCCTGGGGCGCAACCACCGTGGTAGTGCGCTGCTCCCGGCTCGCGCAAATCCCGGCGACCCAGACCCTGCTCTATCAACTGGTAGCCGCCTTCGTGCTGCTGCTGGCCGCCGCCGTCACTCTCGGGCAAACCGGGTTCCATCCGACACCGCTGGCCTGGAGCAGCCTCGCCTTCCAGGCGCTGATCGTTTCCTTCGCCAGTTTTCTGACCTGGTTCTGGCTGTTGCGGCATTACCTGGCGTCGCGACTGGGCACGCTGTCCTTTATGGCGCCGCTGTTCGGCATTATCATGGGCGCCTGGCTGCTGCACGAATCGATCGAACCCAGCTTTCTCGCAGGAACGGGGCTGGTGCTGACCGGTATCGTGCTGGTGAACGGCTATGGGTGGCTGAAACAGGGAATAGATGCCGTGGTAAAACGGCTTGGCTCGGCGTAAGACCCGCTTGCAGGCGGATAAGCTATCGGATCCAGTAGGTGCAGGTTTCTTCCATTCGTAAGCTACCGTGCCTGCCTCGGATGCAATGTTTTGTTTGACCAAGCAGTCACGGTGGCCTGGCGCCGGACCAGATCGCGGGATTGTCGACGTCCATGAAAGCTGTCTGCCTTTTCTGGTTATTTCATGCTGTATAAATATACGGCACATGACTGGGAGCTAAGCGTGGCAGCCGTTATGGGCCAGAGGCCGTGCCAGGATAGACGGACAGATCGCCAGGTTAGGCGGAATTTTTTTCACCCTATTTGAAGTTAAATTGATCTATATGCACTACACGTCTGTTCGTAGCCACCTAAAGCCGTACGTAATTGTTGCGCGTCGAAAGACGACAATAAATCACGCGTTCGCGGCAGCTATCGCTCCGAGTGACGAGTACATGGATGAACGGGTGAGAGAAGCGGTCATTGCTCTTGGCCAGGACCCAGAACAGCCGCTGCGTTGTGCGTACTGTGATGCACCAGCTAAAACTTGGGACCACGTATTTGCTACTGTAAAAGACTCCCACTTCAGTGGCCATGGTCATCGTCTGGGTAACTTGCTGCCTTGCTGCAAACCATGCAACTCGGCTAAGGGTAATAAAAACTGGCGACAGTATCTTGAAGGGCTTGATCTTTCTGACCAGGTAGAGCGATCGGCGCGTATTGAAGCGTATTTATTGAAGTATTCGATAACTGACGTACTGCCGAAAGAGTCCCCTGAATACTTGCGGCTGCTTGAGATTAAGAAGGAAGTTTTGGCATTGCTGGCTGAGGCCGATCAACTTGCGAAGGTAATCCGTGAATCGCCAATTTAACTCGTCACTTAACCCGGACACACAACATAAAGCTGCCGCTTCGCGGCCAATGTTGTGTGCCTGTTAGTTCGGCGTTAATAGCTCTGCTTTAGGAGGAGAACATGAAACAGTCGGATTCGACCGAGGGTCAGCCGGCGCCTGAGCTGATTGACAAAAAAATCGCCGAGCTCGGGGATTGGCGCGGGGAGACCTTGAGCAGGATGCGCAAGCTCATCACGGAGGCAGCCCCGGACGTCGTCGAAGAGTGGAAGTGGAACATTCCGGTATGGTCGCACGACGGAATCATCTGCACCGGTGAGTCTTACAAATCGGTCGTGAAGTTGACCTTCGCCAAAGGAGCTGCGTTACAGGACCCGGCCAAGCTCTTCAACGCGAGTCTCGACGGGAACGTAAGGCGCGCGATTGACATCCATGCGGGGGAGGAAGTCGACGCAGATGCGTTCAAGGCGCTCGTCCGTGCCGCGATCTCCCTCAATGCATCCGCCGGAAAGGCAAGGTCGAAGCGGACGAAATAGTCTACGTGCCTGTCGCAGCACAGAAGGCTTCAACATGGAATGAGATCAAATACAATAACGGGAAATTTCTTATGGCGGCCAAAATTAGCGAACGATATGTGAACTTTGCAGGAAAGCCTTGCGCCTGATTGGTCAGGTGGGAGTGATATCGAAGGAATCGAATATCATGGACGCTGCCTGCGCGGGTAAAAAACGTGCTTCCCTGCCTGAAACGCACGCGCAGCGCAGAGAATTGCTCGCGGTACGAATAACTGGACTCACACGATAAGCCGTCCGACTGGAGGTTGTCATGAGTAACGAGATGTATCATTCGCGAGGCCGCCGGTCTGCCCTCATTTCGCTGTTAAGCGCCATCGCCGCTGTCGCCTGCGGCGGCGGAGGCTCGTCGCCATCGTCAACCCCGACACCAACCCCGATACCAACCCCAACGCCAGTCGCGAGACTGACACTGAACGGTGCCAGCATGCTGGCACCGGATGGGACCGCGGTTGTTCTGCGCGGGATCAATGAGGGCACCTGGGGCAAGATGCGAAGCTACGACGCGGCGACGATTGCCGCGCAGGGCGGCAACGTAGTGCGCGTTCTCATTCGCTGGTGGGGTCTGTATGGCGGCACGGATGTCGAAAGTCGGGCGGATGCCTCCCCGGGGCATTTCAGGCCGGATCATCTGGCCCGGTTCCTGCAGGAGATCCAGTGGTGCATCGATGCGGGCCTATGGGTCATCCCGGTGATCGACTCAAACTGCGGTCAGAATGGCCTGCAGGATGCGGCCATGGCGCAGTACTGCGATCCGAGCGGCACCTATCCGGGCGGCCGTAACTTCTGGACCGACCTGACGCAACGCCAACTGTTCAAGGAGTCGTGGGTCTATCTCGCCGGGATTCTCAAGGACTATCCGAAGATCGCATTCTATGAACTGCTGCCCGAGCCGCTGGCGGGCCGGGATTCCTCCTATGGCAACGACGTGTCCGCTTTCTATCAGGAGCTGATGGCCGCCATCGAAGACCTGGCCGGGGACAAGCGAACGCCGTTTCTGGTCGGTGCGCGGGACGCCTACAATATCAATCTGTGCGATGAGGCGTACATCGCCGCCCCGCGATGGACGAACCGGGTGGTGTACACCGGCAATCTCTTCCTGCGCACCGGCAAGACCCAGACGGAAAACATCGCCAACCTGGAGACGCGGCTGGGAGCGCTGACGCAGATGAAAACGTCACGTAACGTTCCGGTGTTCATCCAGCAGTTCGGCGTGCGAACCGCCGACGATCCCACCGGGTTCTATCTGGATGCCGGGCTGAGTCGCACGAACGCCGCCGGCATCGGCTACACCGGCTGGCAATGGCGGCAGAACACGTCAAGTCCCGACGAATATGCGATCGTCATCGAGGACGCGACTACCGGCGCGGATGTCGTCAAGACGGCAGTTCTGGCGGTGTATTCGAAATACTGGAAGGCGTAACGGTACGGCGGCGCAGGGCATGCGCGGCAAAATGATGCCGCGTTGCCCGTCGCTAGCAAGCATCCATCCGGCAACAGGATGCATCGCAAGACGCCCCGTTGCTGGAAGATGCCAGTCCCCTTATTTCATCTTGCAGGCGCCGACATACGCATCGGGATGATTTTCGAAAATCTTGCCGGTGGTTTTGTTGACGATGCGGCCCTTGTCATCCTTTGCCACGATCTGCGAATAATAAGTCTGGATCGGGAAGTGGTTCTTGTTGAACTTGAAGTCGCCGCGCACCGATTTGAAATTGGCCGCTTCCAGTGCCTGGCGCAGCGCCGCCTTGT
>DATEZO010000145.1:0-16867 GCA_035255485.1 Burkholderiaceae bacterium | reverse complement strand
GAGCGGGGGAGCGGATGCTGCCGGCAGCGCAGCCGCGCGCCGTGGCGGCGCCGGCAGGCAGGGCCCTGGCGATGAAATCGGCACCGAAGGCAGCGCTGGCAAGGAGCAGTCTGTCGCCGGCGGAGAAGCCCGCCAGGCCCGTCCCTGCCGCCCCCGCAGTCGCCAGCGATGACTGGGAAGAGTTTTGATTGTACCGGGCTGATTGGCCCGGCACGGAATGCGAGCACCACGAAACAGGATGGCCTTAGTGAAGCAAAACAAGCCGGAAGGAACAAAGGAATTCGAGTTTACGCCGAATGACTTTGAACGAGTACGGAATTTAATCTACAAAAAGGCAGGAATCGCGCTCGCGGCAAGCAAGCAGGAAATGGTATACAGCCGTCTGGCACGCCGGCTGCGAGCAACTGGCATCAATTCATTTGCCAGATATCTGGATAAGCTGGAAGGCGAACAGGATAGTTCGGAGTGGGAGGCGTTCACCAATGCACTGACGACCAACCTGACGTCCTTTTTTCGCGAGGCCCATCATTTTCCACTCCTTGCAGAACATGCCGGAAGCGTCAAAACCCCTATTGACGTATGGTGTGCAGCAAGTTCAACCGGTGAAGAACCGTATTCGATTGCAATAACCTTGTGCGAAGTATTTGGCACGTTGACGCCGCCTGCTCATGTGATTGCAACTGATATTGATACGAATGTGCTGAATATTGCACAGAACGGCGTGTATTCAATTGACAAGCTCGATAAATTATCGCCGGAGCGTGCGAAGCGATTTTTCTTGAGAGGCAAGGGTGCGCAGGAAGGTTTCGTGCGAGTGCGGCCCGAGCTACGCGAGATCGTTACGTTCAAACAGCTAAACCTGCTATCCGGCAACTGGCCGATTTCCGGGGCCTTCGACGCGATTTTTTGTCGAAATGTGATGATCTACTTCGATAAGCCGACCCAGGGAAAGATTCTGGGCCGTTTTGCTCCTTTAATGAAAGCGGATGGCCTTTTGTTTGCCGGCCATTCCGAAAATTTCCTGTACGTTTCCGATGCGTTCAAGCTGCGCGGCAAGACAGTGTATGAGCTGGATGTCCATCGCGCAGCGGATCGCCTGACTGCAGCACAAGGCATGAAAAACAAGATATGAGCCGTGTACTTGAAGAGCAATTTGCGACAAACGTTTATTACGACCGCACATTTGACCGGGACGCCGCAAAGATTTTGCCGGGCGAGTACTACTATACCGGCAAGGACATGCTGATTGTGACGGTGCTGGGATCTTGTGTGGCTGCCTGTATCCGCGACCGTGTTACAGGTGTTGGGGGAATGAATCATTTCATGCTGCCGGATAACGGAAATGATGCAGATAGCCCGGTATCGGCCTCAATGCGCTACGGCACTTACGCCATGGAAATATTGATCAATGACCTGCTGAAGGCAGGAGCAAAGAGGGAAAATCTTGAAGCCAAGGTCTTTGGCGGCGGTAATGTATTGAGAGGATTTATCGCGATCAATGTCGGTGAGCGTAATGCACAATTTGTTAAAGAGTATTTGCGGGCCGAGAATATCAGGGTAGTCGCGGAGGATTTGAATGATATTCATCCGCGCAAAGTCTATTTTTTTCCACGCACCGGTAAAGTCCTTGTAAAAAAACTCAGGCAATTGAACAACAATACCCTGGTCAATCGGGAGCAGGATTACGCGCAACGCCTGCAGAAGAGCCCCGTGAGCGGCGACGTCGAGCTTTTCTAGCTGATCAACGTCAGGTATAAGACAATATCCTAAAAGTTATGCACCATGAAAATTAAAGTAGTGATCGTGGATGATTCGGCGCTGATTCGCAGTGTCATGAAAGAAATCGTGGATAGCCAGCCTGATATGGAAGTCGTAGGCGTGGCGCCGGACCCGATTGTCGCACGGGATCTGATCAAGCAAACCAATCCGGACGTGCTGACTCTCGATGTGGAAATGCCGCGTATGGACGGCCTCGATTTTCTTGAGAAGCTGATGCGTCTGCGGCCAATGCCGGTCGTGATGGTGTCATCGTTAACGGAGCGCGGTTCGGAAATTACCTTGCGTGCGCTGGAGTTGGGCGCTGTGGATTTCGTGACCAAGCCGAAATTGTCGATCCAGAGCGGCATGCGTGAGTATACGGATCTGATCGCTGACAAGATCCGTGCTGCTTCCCTGGCAAAGATCAAGCCGCGCCATATCGTTAACGCCGAGCGGGCAAAAAACCCCGAGGATGGCGTCTTGCCGATGATTCGCAATCCTTTTACCAGTAGCGAGAAACTGATCATCATTGGCGCCTCCACGGGGGGGACTGAAGCGATCAAGGATTTTCTGGTACAGATGCCGTCGGATTGCCCGGGGATCCTGATTACGCAGCATATGCCGGAAGGATTTACCCGATCGTTTGCCCGTCGTCTGGACGGTTTGTGCAAGATATCAGTACAGGAATCGGCTGGTGGGGAACGCGTGCTTCCAGGCCACGCCTATATCGCTCCGGGGCATTCTCACTTACGGCTTGTACGCAGCGGCGCGAATTACGTGACGCAACTGGATCAAGGACCGCCGGTGAATCGCCACCGACCCTCGGTTGATGTATTGTTCAATTCGGCGGCCGCTTGCGCCGGCAGGAATGCCGTAGGCGTAATTCTGACTGGCATGGGCAAGGATGGCGCGCTGGGCATGCTGGAAATGAAAAAGGCAGGCGGCCACAATTTTGCGCAGGATGAGGCTAGTTGCGTTGTTTTTGGCATGCCCAGGGAAGCGATTGCGGTCGGTGCAGTACATGAAGTTGGCGCACTCAATGCCTTGCCGGGCATGGTGCTGGACCATCTTGCGGCGCACAGCAGCCGGGCATTGCGGGTTTGAACGATGGAAATCAGCCATGTGGTCATCCGCCTGTGAATTTACTGACGCATGCGTCATCATTTTGCAGGATCGGACTGTAGTATGATGCGAAACAGAAAAGTTGCCGTTAGGCACTTAATATAAAGATTTCCCGGGTGCATAATAGAGGTGATTTGCGGCCGCTCGGAACCTTGGTAGCGGGCTGCCGGGAAAATCAATCATGGTTTAAAGAATCAATGGAGTAATTCATGGCTGGTCCGAATACTAAATTTTTGGTCGTTGACGATTTTTCGACAATGCGTCGCATCGTAAGGAATCTTCTCAAGGAATTGGGATATTCGAATGTCGATGAAGCGGAAGATGGCGCCATGGCGCTTTCCAAGCTGAGAAGCGAGCAGTTCGATTTCGTCATCTCCGACTGGAACATGCCCGTCATGGATGGATTGACGATGTTGCAGAATATCCGCGCGGATGCGGCGCTGTCCAAGCTGCCGGTGCTGATGGTGACTGCGGAAGCCAAAAAGGAAAACATCATCGCTGCGGCGCAGGCGGGGGCCAATGGCTATGTGGTCAAGCCGTTTACAGCAGCGACGCTGGATGAGAAGCTCGCAAAGATATTCGAGAAGCTCAGCAAAGTAGGGGCATAACGTGAGCCGGGAGCTGTCGCATGCCGCGCAGGAGCCAATCGTGCAAGACATGACCGCGACAGAATCGAATCAGAGCAAGGAAGTGCTGGTGCGTGTCGGCCAGTTAACGCGAAATCTGCACGATAGCCTGCGCGGCCTGGGTTTCGACAAGCTGATTGAGCAGGCGGCGTCGGATATTCCCAATGCGCGGGATCGCCTCGATTATGTGGCGCGAATGACGGAGCAGGCGGCACAGCGTGTGCTGAACGCTACCGATGAAGCCTGCCCGTTGCAAAGTACAATCGAAGCCGGCGCCGACAAGCTCGCGGCTGGCTGGAATGCGGTAATCGGTATGTCTTTCTCCGAGACGCAATACCGTGCCATGGCCGAACGCACTCTCGAATATCTTGATGAGACGCGCAGTGCAAGCAGCGCAACCAGGCAGCATTTGCTCGATATCATGATGGCACAGGATTTTCAGGACCTCACAGGCCAGGTCATTAAAAAGATCACCGAGCTTGCACAGGGCATTGAACAGCAGCTCGTACAGCTGTTGATCGATTATGCGCCAGCGGAAATGCGTGTCGATACCGACAATGGGTTATTGAATGGTCCGCAAATCCACCCGACCGGCAATGCCGATGTTGTGGCTGATCAGGGACAGGTGGATGACCTGCTGGAGAGCCTGGGTTTCTAATCGTGGCTCGCCCTTGCCTTCATCCAACTAAGTAAAGACATCATGCAAGAAATGAATTATATCGTTCGAGAACCGCTGCTTGACTCGAAAGAGCGGGTGCTCGGTTTCGAGTTGACCTGGCAGCAAAATGATGCGGCGGGCACCAGGCTTCCTTCAAATGCGCTGGCTGAATTTACGGCAGCGCAACTCCATGATCCTGAATCAGGGTGGCAGCTTGGCGACAGCATGCTGTTTCTGGAAGCCGACCCTGTTTCTCTTTCGGCAGCGGCCATTGAGGCTTTGCCGGCCAGCAGTATTGTTTTTACGCTGAATGCAATGCAATTGGCTGATGCTGAAACGATGGCCGCGGCCAGGCTGCTGCGCGGCAAGGGCTTCGGCATTGCGGTCAAGTACGCCGATCTGGCCGGGCAGGAGAAGGGAACGCTTGCGATTGCCTCGCACATACAGATTCGGTTTTCGTCTGCCGATGTGGCAGGGCACGCAAAACTCTACGCAGCGCTCAAGCAGTCATCGATACGGATGGTGGCACGCCAGATCGGTAGCTGGCAGGAATTCGACTCCTGCGCGGCGCTGGGCTTGAATGCCTTTATCGGCAACCTGTACCTGACGCCGCGGCAAGATACAAAGGCCAAGGGGTTGAATCCAGCGCAGGCAATGATTCTGCAATTGATGCAACTGGTCAAGCAGAATGCCGATATCCGACGACTGGAAGAAATCCTCAAGCGCGATGCCGCACTGTCTTACAAATTGCTCCGTTATATCAATTCAGTCGGCTTCGGACTGGGCGCCGAAATACAATCGCTGCGCCATGCCGTGACGATGCTGGGTTATTCACCGCTGTATCGCTGGCTTTCGCTGTTGCTGGCTACTGCCAGCACGGTGGGTTCCCATTCATTGATGCAGGCCGCGATTGTGCGCGGGCGGTTCGCCGAACTGATCGGACAGGAATTCCTGCCGAAAAATGAAGCTGAAAACCTGTTTGTCACCGGCATGTTCTCATTGCTCGACCGCTTGCTTGGAATACCGATGGAGCAGGTGCTCGAAACCATACAGTTATCCGATGCCGTGTCGGAAGCGCTGCTGACGCGCAGCGGGGTATACGGACCATTCCTGGCATTGGCAGAGGCTTGCGAGTTCAATAATGGGCAAGTCGGCCCGCTGGCGGAAGCACTGTTCATCAATGCGAATCAGGTAAATCAGGCGCACATGGCCGCACTTGCATGGGCGCAAAGCCTGAAGTTGTAGTCGTGCGATTCGTGCAATGCGCATAAATCATCGCGGTATGTGATCCCGGACAGTTGAACCGAACCGCGGTTTTCCAAGCGGGGAATTTTTTCGTGTTCATGTCGTTTCGCTGCTCTTAGCGGAAATGCTGTGGCGTGTCTTGCGCCGCATGCTGACCACTACATGGTCGCCACACGATCAACACCACACGATCAACGACATGAGGTTCAGATGTCCACCGCCGGAACGACATCCTCCAGTACAGTCGTCTGCTTTCCGGTTTATGCGAAAATACTGGGAGTATGCATAAAAACATATCGATATTCGCAATAAATACGAGGTGGTTCATAAATACACCATGCTGTATTTACGTGCGACAGTGAGCCGCCAAGTTGCCCGAAAAATGCCGCGACGCCTTAATCGGCGACGCAATTCATCTCACCGTAATTCACCTCCCTGCAATTGCGCCATGCTGCTGGAAAAGCGGGCGGTTTCCCTGCCTGTTCTCCTGATGGAATTGCTGTCTCTTGGCTAATAATCGTGCCTGATTATCACTCAGTGCGTCCTGCCGGGCGCAAGCGGTGGCTAAACAGGAGTCGGCGATGGCCGAAGACAGCGATCTCGAAAAAACCGAACCCGCCTCACCCCGGCGCCTGGAGCAGGCGCGCGAGGAAGGCGATGTTCCGCGTTCGCGAGAGCTCGCCACCTGCGCCATCTTGATGGTGTCCGGTGCCAGCCTCTGGTTTCTGGGCGATGGCCTGATTCGGCAGATCAATCACTTGCTGATATCCGGCCTGGGGTTCAGAAGGGAATACGCCTTCGACTTTGATGCGCTCGCGCTGCATCTGGCAGTCAATCTCAAGGACATGCTGATCGCTTTTGCGCCAATGGCGATATTGCTGCTGGTGGCAGCCATCGCATCGCCGCTCCTGATTGGAGGGTGGCTTTTTAGCGCAAAGGCGCTGCAGCCTAATTTTGCGCGCATGAATCCCTTATCCGGCCTGGGCAACATGATTTCGGCGCGCGCCGGCGTGGAGCTGGGCAAGGCAATGGTCAAGGCGCTGGTAGTGGGCTTCATTGCGTGGATCGTGGTCAGGCACCAGATGGATGCGGTGCTTGCGCTTGGGGTGGAGCCGGTGCAGGCCGGCAGCGCACACTTGGCGACCCTGTTGCTGACCAGTTTTCTTGCGATTGCCAGTGGATTGGTGTTGATCGCTGCAATCGATGCGCCGTACCAGATGTGGCATTACGCCAACAAGCTCAAGATGACGCGCGAAGAAGTGCGTCAGGAAGCGAAAGAATCCGATGGCAACCCGGAGATCAAGGCGAAGATTCGCGCACAGCAGCGCGAAATCGCACGCCGCCGCATGATGGCCGCGGTGCCGAATGCCGATGTGGTGGTTACCAACCCGACACATTATGCGGTCGCGCTCAAGTATGTGGATGGAAAAATGCGCGCACCCACGGTAGTGGCGAAAGGGGCCGGTGAACTGGCAGCAAAAATCCGCGACATCGCCGGTGAAAACAAGGTGCCTCTGCTGGAAGCGCCACCGCTTGCGCGTGCGCTGTATCGGCATGCCGAGCTCGATCAGGAAATTCCGGAAGCGCTGTACACCGCCGTGGCGGAAGTGCTGGCGTATGTGTTCCAGTTGCGCGCCTATGGCAAGCATGGCGGCATGCAGCCGAAAGCGCCGCACGACCTGGAAGTGCCGTCGCATCTCGATCCGCTGAATCCATCGGCGCAGCCCGGATCCACGCATAGGCTGATGCAATGAATAGCCTGAAACTGCCGGCGTGGCTGGCGAGCATAAATTCCAAGGCGATGGCTGCGCCAATCATCATTATCCTGATGTTGTCGATGATGGTTTTGCCGCTGCCGGCTTTCATCCTCGATATTTTCTTCAGCTTCAATATTGCGCTTGCGATCATCGTCTTGCTGACCAGCCTTTATACGGTAAAGCCGCTCGATTTCATGGCGTTTCCGACTGTCCTGCTCGTTAGTACCATGCTACGGCTGTCTCTGAACGTGGCATCGACCCGGGTGGTTCTCACCGAAGGGCATACCGGGCCGGATGCGGCGGGAAAGGTCATCGAGGCGTTCGGCCATTTCCTGATTGGCGGCAATTACACGGTTGGTATCGTGGTCTTTATCATCCTGACCATCATCAATTTCACCGTGGTGACCAAAGGTGCCGGGCGGATTGCGGAAGTCGGCGCCCGCTTCGCCCTGGATGCGATGCCAGGCAAGCAGATGGCCATCGATGCCGACCTGAATGCGGGCATGATCGGCGAGCAGGAGGCGCGCCGGCGGCGCCAGGAAGTCGCGCAGGAAGCCGAGTTTTACGGTGCGATGGACGGCGCCAGCAAATATGTGCGTGGCGATGCGGTTGCCGGCATCATTGTCACCATTGTGAATATCATCGGCGGCCTGATTGTCGGAATGGTCCAGCATGATCTGGACTTTTCGATAGCGTTGAAAAATTACACCTTGCTGGCGATCGGCGATGGCCTGGTTGCACAGATTCCTTCCTTGATCATTTCGACTGCCGCCGGTGTCGTGGTATCGCGCGTTGCCAGCGAGCAGGATATCGGTGGCCAGTTGATCGGGCAATTATTCGCCAAGCCGCAGGTGCTGTACATCACGGCGGCCATTGTCGGCGGCATGGGGCTGATTCCTGGTATGCCGCACGTTGCCTTCATCATGCTCGCGGCATCGCTGGCGGGCGGTGCATATGCGGTATCGCAGCGCGTGAAAAAGCGGGCGGTTGAGCCGGAGCCGGCCGCCGCTGCCGCCGCCGCTTCCGCAGCGCCGGAAGTGGAAGAAGCGACTTGGCAGGATATCGTGCCGGTCGATACGCTTGGCCTGGAAGTGGGCTATCGGTTGATTCCGCTGGTAGACAAGGCGCAAAACGGCGAGCTGTTGCGGCGAATCAAAGGCATCCGCAAGAAATTTGCACAGGAAGTTGGTTTTCTGGCGCCACCGGTCCATATTCGCGACAATCTTGAACTCAGGCCGACCGCTTACCGCATTACGCTAAAAGGGGTGGAAGTCGGCTCTGGCGAAGCGCATACCGGGCAATTCCTAGCGATCAATCCGGGCATGGTGACAGGTGCGCTGCCGGGGCCGCTGACGTCTGACCCTGCTTTCGGATTGCCGGCTACCTGGGTCGAGGCCGGAATGCGCGAGCATGCGCAAACCATGGGCTACACCGTGGTCGATGCCGGTACCGTCGTGGCGACCCATCTCAATCACCTGATTACCACCCACGCGGCGGAATTGCTGGGACGGCAGGAAGTGCAGCAGTTGCTCGACCATCTTGCGAAAGAATCGCCAAAACTGGTTGAGGACCTGGTTCCCAAGCTGCTTTCGCTTTCCACGCTGCAAAAGGTATTGCAGAATCTATTGACTGAAGGCGTGCATATTCGCGACATGCACACCATCATCGAGACTCTGGCAGAACATGCCGCCCAGATCCAGGATGCGAACGAACTAACCGCATTGGTGCGTATTGCCTTGGGGCGTGCAATCGTGCAGCAGATATTTCCGTCTACCAATGAGCTATCCGTCATGACGTTGGATAACCGGCTGGAACGCTTGCTGATGCAGGCGCTGCATGCCAGCGGCCCGGATGGCGGCGGGATCGAACCGGGGTTGGCGGATACGATTGCGGCGCAGATGCAGCAAGCCGCGCAACACCAGGAACAATTGGGATTGACGCCGGTATTGCTGGTGCCGGGGCCGCTGCGCGCATTGCTCGCACGTTTTCTACGCAGGACGTTGCCGAATCTTAAAGTCCTGTCTCACGCCGAATTGCCCGATTCAAAAACCATTAGAGTTACCAGCCTAGTTGGAGGCCAAGCATGAATGTAAGAAAATTCTCTGCCAACACGTCGCGAGAGGCATTGCGCATGGTGCGCGATGTGCTTGGCCCGGACGCAGTGATCCTTTCCAATCGCAACAATAACGGCGTCATCGAGATTCTTGCGCTGGCCAGTGAAGACATGTCGGCTCTGGCGGAGCCGGCGGTAGACAAGCCCGTCATCTCGGAATCTACGCTGGCGGCGCTTGCATTGAAGCGCAAGGCCGAGAGCGAGCAGGCGGCAAGCCTGGCGCAGGCACTGGAAAATGTGCGCAGCGCACCTGCCGAAAAAGAAACGACCAGCAATGCAATCGCAGAAGTGATGAGTGAAATCCGCTCGATGCGCGGCATGCTGGAATCCCAGCTTGCTGAACTGACCTGGAGCAGCCAGCAAAAGCGCGAGCCGGCGAAATCGGCCGTGTTGCGAGAACTGCTGGCGGCTGGCTTCAGTGCGAGCCTGGCGCGCTATCTAACTGAAAAATTGCCGGTGGGCGGAACCGTGGAAAGCGGGATGAACTGGGTCAAATCCATCCTGACCCGCAATCTGTCCGTCATAAAGAATGAAAATGAAATGCTGGAAAAGGGCGGCATCTATGCATTGGTCGGCCCGACTGGCGTCGGCAAGACGACCACGACGGCAAAACTTGCCGCACGCTGCGTGATGCGGCACGGGCCCGGTAAACTGGCGCTGATTACCACGGATGGTTATCGTATTGGCGGCTATGAGCAATTGCGTATCTACGGCAAGATTCTGGGCGTCATGGTGCATTCGGTAAAAGATGAGGCCGACCTGCGGATTGCATTGGATGAGCTGAAGGGCAAGCATATGGTCCTGATCGATACCGTCGGCATGAGCCAGCGCGATCACATGGTCGCAGAACAGGTGGCGATGCTGTCCGGCGCAGGCAATCACGTGAAGCGGCTGCTATGTCTTTCCGCTACGTCGACCGGGGAAACGCTCAACGAGGTAGTGCGTTCCTATCAGGGCAATGGCCTGGCCGGCTGCATCATGACCAAGCTGGATGAGGCGGCAATCATCGGCAACGTCGTGGACGTCATGATCCGGCAGAAATTGAATTTGTACTACGTTGCAAATGGACAGCGCGTTCCCGAAGACCTGCATGTCGCCAACCAGCACTATCTGGTAGACCGGGCATTCAAGCTGAAGCGGGAAACCGCACCGTTCCAGTTCCAGGATGCGGAGTTGCCGCTGGTGATGGCAAATACGGCACGCGCCATGAACGATCATAGCCTGCGCGGGGTGATCCTTGGCTAGTTTTGACTTTGACCAGGCTGAGGGTTTGCGGCGCATGCTGGCGGGCCCCAAGCCGCGCATTGTTTCCATTTTGTCGGCGACGTCGGAAGAAGAAAAGAGCGCCATGCTGGTGAATCTGGGCGCGTCGCTGGCACAGGCCGGCAGCGATGTATTGCTGCTGGATGCCAGCCGGGCAACATGCGGAATCGCCTCGCATCTCAAGCTGGCGCATGGGGCGACATTAATGGAAGTGGCGCGCCAGGAGCGGGCGCTCAATGAAGTGATTCAGCCGACTGCGCAAGGATTCAATGTCGCGCTGCTGGGGCGTGAACCGGGTCGTTCGCCCGCGCCGGATGCTGCCCAGGCGTCCCGGCTGTCGGGCGTATTCAATCTATTGGCCAGGCAGGCGGGCATTATCGTAGTCGATGCGGAGCTGGGGGCGGATGACGCTTTTCCGGTAACGGAAATGGCGGCCAGTGAAATCGTGGTGCAGGTATCAAGCTCTGCTGCATCGATCAAGTCCGCCTATGGCATCATCAAACGGCTCAATGCGCAGCTCGGACGGCGGCCTTTCAGCGTGCTTGTAACCGGCGCTACGGACAAGGAAGCGAAAGTGGTTTACGAAAACATGGCACAGGCAGCCAGTCGCTACCTGGCTGTACAACTGAATTCCATGGGGTCGGTGCCTGCGGACGAGCATCTGAAGCGCGCAACGCGGCTTGGACGTTCAGTGGTTGAGGCATTTCCTCTGGCTGGCGCTTCGGTTGCATTCCGGCGACTGGCCGGGCGCTTTGCGCTAGCGGATGCGCCATCCACGGGCATGCCGGCGGGCGGAGTTTTTCTCTGAACCAGAAGCATATGTATAACGCCCAGGGAAAAGCAGACAAGAATCATCTGTTGACGGAACATGCGCCGTTGGTGAAGCGACTGGCGCATCAAATGAAGGCGAAATTGCCGCCCAGCGTGGAAGTGGACGATTTGATCCAGGCCGGCATGCTGGGCCTGCTTGATGCGATTGCGCGATACGAAGATAACCATGGCGCGCAGTTTGAAACCTATGCAGTGCAGCGTATCCGCGGTGCGATGCTGGATGAATTGCGCAGTAGCGACTGGCTGCCGCGCGGGATCCGGCAAAACATGCGCAAGATCGAAGTCGCAATGAATGCACTGCAGCAGCGCCTCGGCCGCCCTCCCCAGGAAAGTGAAGTGGCCAAGCAGTTGAAGTTATCCCTGGACGAATATCAGGACTTGCTGACGGAAGGCAGTGGGCATCAATTAGTCTACTACGAAGATTTCCATGGCACCGAGGATAGTGAGCATTTCCTGGACCGTTATTGCATCGATGGATCGAACGATCCGCTGCAAAGCTTGATGAACAGTGGATTTCGTGCCGCGGTGATCGAGGCAATCACGGCCTTGCCGGAACGGGAAAAAATTCTGATGGGGTTGTATTACGAACAGGAAATGAACCTGAAGGAAATCGGCGCCATCATGGGAGTGTCGGAATCGCGTGTATCACAGTTGCATAGCCAGGCCGTTGCCCGGTTGCGTTCGTTTCTAAGGGAGAGAGCATGGACTGGGGTAGCCTAGCAGGACTCGCAGTCGCGCTCGCCGGCATCCTGATCGGACAGTTGCTGGAAGGAGGGCAACTTTCTTCGCTGTTGCAGCCAGCCGCTTTTTTCATCGTTATTTTAGGTACGCTTGGCGCGGTCCTTCTGCAAAGCGGTGCATCGAATTTTATCCGGGGGATAAAAATGGCGCGCTGGGTATTCGCTCCATCGGTGGATAACTACGCATCGATCATGAATGACGTGGGCAAATGGAGCGCCACTGCGCGACGGGAGGGTTTACTGAGCCTTGAACGCTACCTTGTGGATGTGCGGGATCCTTTTGTGCAAAAAGGATTACGCCTGATTATCGATGGTATGGATCCATTCAAGTTGCGCGAAATTCTTGATATCGACATATCCGCGCATGAAGTACGGCAACGGCTCGCAGCACGCGTCTGGGAATCGGCCGGTGGTTATGCCCCGACAGTTGGCATTCTCGGCGCCGTATTGGGGCTGATTCATGTCATGGAAAATCTTACCGAGCCGAACCGTCTTGGCAGCGGCATCGCGGTCGCTTTTGTCGCCACGATTTACGGTGTCGGATTGGCTAACCTGGTGTTTTTACCTATCGGCAACAAACTCAAGGCAATGGTGAATCTCGAAATTGCCAAGCGCGAGATGCTGGCAACCGCATTTGCCGGCATTGCCTCCGGCGATAATCCGCGTCTGATTGAAGAGCGCATGGCGGTGTATTTGTAAAAAAAGCGGAACGTTGCAGACCCAATTGAGCGCTTGACCACCATGGCACGAAAAAAATTCGAGGAAGAATCCGACAATCATGAGCGCTGGCTGGTTTCATATGCCGATCTGCTTACGCTCCTGTTTGCTTTTTTTGTGGTGATGTACGCAATCTCATCCGTTAATGAGGGTAAATACCGGGTGCTTTCGAATGCATTGGGAGCAGCATTCGGTAAAGCTGCCGTGCCGCCATTGCCTGTCATCAGGGATAGGCAGACGACCCCTGCACTGCCGCAGCAAAAGCGCAGTGGCACTGACGCGGTGCTGAGGCGTGAAAGAGAGCACATGACAGGGATGGCGCGCGATATTCTCAAAGTGCTCGCGCCGCTGGTCCGGCAGGGGAAAGTACGCGTTACCCAGACCAATCGTGCGGTGAATGTGGAAATCAATGCCAGTGTCCTGTTTGCGCCTGGCGATGCAAAATTGACTGGTGAATCCGGCCAGGCGCTAAGAGCCGTAGCCCAGGTATTGAAGAACGACAATCATGCAATACAGGTCGAAGGGCATACCGACAACCTGCCGATCAGGAATGCACTGTTTCCATCCAACTGGGAATTATCTGCCGTGCGCGCCAGCAGCGTAGTCAGGCTGTTTGTGGAAAACGGCATTGCGGAGAGCCGCTTGAGCACAGTCGGCCATGCTGCGAACCAGCCGGTGGATTCAAACGATACTCCGGCGGGTCGCGTCCGGAACAGGCGCGTTCAGGTAATGATCCTGGCGGAGCTTCCAGAAGCCGTAACCGAGATTCCGATCCATGTTGACAGCGTCAAATAAGCTGAAGAATAAAATTGTGGCCGGTGTAAGCAGGCAGGTATGAGAGGCGTAAATGCGGGAAGACGCCTGGTTTAGCCGACGACCAGATTGCGCGTGCCTGTTCTTGCGGTTGCCTGGCCATCGGGACCATAAAAGCCGCCTCCTTGCACATTTCCACGCAAGACGTTCAGTGCATTTTGGGTACGTACCAAGTGTTTGCTGATCAGCAAGCCATTGGTGCGATTGAATTCCTTTGCAGATCGAGCGAGCGTCAATAGCTCGATCCATGATGTATTCGCAGCGACCGTTGCGCACGGGCTTTCAAGCCATTTCTGCATACCTGCTTCTTCAGCAGCAAAACCCGCCGATGCCAAAGCCTGATGCCGTGTTTTTGCCAGACTGGCAAGCTGCGCCACCATCTGCGCCTTTTCTTCAGCGACCATAGTCAGGCCATCGATATTCGCTTCAATCAGTTGTGCCTGCTCCCGCTTCAGGAGTTCGAGCAGCAAATGGCTTGCCTTGATTTCATCGACAAGGCTGTCCGCTGGGCTCGCGCTGTGAAATTGCATGTCAGGCTTTGCGCGCATGAATCAAGTCATTTACGGTATCCAGCAAGCCATTTGCCACTTTTTCAGGATCTACCTGGAATTGCCCATTGGCAATGGCTGCCTTGATTTCCTGGACTTTTTTCGAATCGAATACGCTAGTGTTCTCTCCATGGGAGGCAAGCGCCTTCACTTGGGTGGAAAGATGGACATTATCCGCCGAAGGCTTGCTTGCGCCCGCCTTGTCGGCGCCTTTACCTGCACGCGTCTGCGTTGTTCCAACGCTTGGAATGGAGGTTTTCTTGGCTGCGTCATCAATTTTCACGACATCATCCTTGTCTGGTTTGGCACGACTCGTTCGCGTCTGGATTCATTATCGACGATTTTATCTTAAACTTTAGTGCCGAAGTTTAAACACGCTTGGCGCTTTTCAATGGCTGACTTCCAGGATGCCGCCTGCCCTCGCGATGCCACTAATGATTTGTCCCCCGGCAGTGCGCGCTTGCACCACCTGGCCTTCGTTGGCGTTGTTGAGTGCGCGTGCTTCGGCCGAGACCTGGAATCCATGCCCGGTCGAAATCAATCGTACTGTTTGTCCTTGCTGCACTGACTGCTGATTGCGTAGCGCATCCTGGCGTAATGGAACGCCAGGCGGCAATGACGTGGAAATCGTGCGGCCGATCGCCTGCGACAGGTCGGTAATGACGCCGGTCGGAAGAATGGCAAGGTCGCCTTTGAGGAGCATCACATCGGCGGCAGAAATACTCCGGCCCTGGGCCAGCGGAATCGCAGTAGCAACATAATCCGCCATTACCCGTACGGTAGCTGGTACATAGACGATCCATGCTACTGGTGCGGTGCAGCGCACACCTACGGTGGTTTTTCCCCAGACGCGACTACCAGGCGGCAAAAAAGGCTGTAACGCCGCGCACGCCGCCAGATTCAATCGCGAATCGAGCCTGCCAACCTTGATGGTGACCTCACCCGGTAGTCCGGCAGACTGGGTATGTAAAAATTGCTCAACCGAGCGACGAAGCACTTCCTGGTCCTGATGTTGAACCGGTGTTTGTGCAAATGCGCCCGATGCGATTATTGAGAATACGACAACAAGCGCTTTGTTAAGTATTTCCATGATAGGCAATGTTACTGGCTGGAAGTCAGGTTAAAGCGGGGAACAGGCTGTGGTTTCGTATTCTTATCAGTTGATCGGGATTGCACAGGGTTTCTTATGATCAATGCATATAAATCCATTATCGGTCATTGAAGCAACGGCTTTTTTGGCGAGTGAAGTTGGGAGGATGAAATGAGCGGAAAGCTTGACGATTACCTGCGCTTTCATGAGGCCGCTTTAAGTCTGCGGGCACAGCGACAGCAATTGCTGGCATCGAATATAGCGAATGCCGATACGCCCAATTACAAGGCGCGCGATATTGATTTTAGCAAGACATTACAGGGAGTGCTTTCGCGCACCGATCGGCCAGCTCCCGGTCTTGTCAAAACATCGGAAGCACATCTGTCCGGTCAGGATGGCGCCAACATTGCCGGTTCGCCCCTGCTTTATCGTAGCGTGCAGCAGGGTAGCATCGATGGCAATACCGTCGATATGGATGTGGAGCGCAATCAGTTTACCGACAATGCCGTGAGATATGAGGCCGGGTTGACCATGATCAGTGCGCAGATCAAGAGTCTGCTTGCTGCGATACAGGGATAATCGTCATGTCTTTATTTAATATTTTCAATGTTGCCGGCTCTGCCATGAGCGCACAATCGCAGCGGCTGAATACGGTGGCAAGCAATATTGCCAATGCCGATAGCGTCACCAGTTCGACTGGTCAGGTCTATCGTGCAAAGCAGGTGGTGTTCAGCGCGGCGCCAGTTGCCGGCCCCGATGCCAGCGGCGTCAAAGTGGAGCAAGTGGTGGAAGATAAATCCCCGCCGAAAATGGTATACGACCCCAAGCATCCGCTGGCGGACGAGAAGGGCTATGTTGCCATGCCGAATGTCAATGTCGTGGATGAGATGGTCAACATGATTTCGGCTTCGCGCTCGTATCAGACCAATGTGGAAACCATGAATGCCGCCAAAACGCTGCTGTTGAAAACGCTGACCATTGGCCAGTGATAAAGGAAAAGACAGATGACGACCATCACTGACAATGCCGTATCTTCGAGCCTGATGGCTTCGATGAATCCGAAGCAGGCCAGCGCCAAGTCGGAGGCGATAGAAGCGCAGGATCGCTTCATGAAGCTGCTCGTGACGCAAATGAAGAACCAGGATCCGCTGAACCCGCTGGACAATGCACAAATGACCAGTCAGCTGGCCCAGCTTTCCACCGTCACCGGCATCGACAAGCTGAATACGACGCTCGAATCGTTGATGAGCGATTTCCAGGCTGGCCAATCGCTGCAGGCAACTAGCATGATCGGCCATGCCGTGATGGCGCCCGGATCGAATATCGCGTTATCGGAAGGAAAGGCATTACTTGGCCTTGAACTGGCCGAGCCCGCCGATAACGTAAAAGTGGCGATCCGCGATGCAGCAGGCAAGGTTGTGCACACCATGGATCTCGGCTCGCGGGAAGTCGGTGTTTATCCGCTCGCCTGGGATGGTGTGACCGATGCCGGCATTGCCGCGGCCGACGGTCAATACACATTCGATGTGATGGCGACGCGCGGCGGCCAGAAGATCAGCGCGACCGCGTTGGCATTCGGCGAAGTC
>DATEZO010000144.1:0-4498 GCA_035255485.1 Burkholderiaceae bacterium | reverse complement strand
CTTCTCCGGCAGCCGCCAGGCGCACATCCAGATGGCCGAGGACGCCAGCGCCAGCGTGCGCAACAACGTCGTGAAGAACAATACCTTCACATCGAAGAACGGCGAGGAAACCTATCGCATCAGCAGCAGCTTCGGCACGAGCGCGGTCACGCAGTTTTCGACTTACGGCGGCAATGCCTACGTCAGCGCATCGCCGGCGTTCGCCAACTTCAACGGCGAGCTGCTCGACTTCGCGCAATGGAAGGTGCGCACCGGGCAGGATGGGACGTCGGTGTTTCAGGAGCAATGAGCGCTGGAGCTCGGCGGGGGGAGTCGCTTCGCGCCGCGCTATCTCACATGTCGCTTAATGCATAACGTAAATGACATTCGACTCGGCGTCTGCAAGTTCGCTTGCGTCAAAGATAAATGCCTGAACTCGGAACCAGACATGGCTCGAAGCAGCCTTGCTGTCATCCAGTTTTCTGACCTGCACATCGAAGTGGCCAGTGCTCGTCGTCCTCGCCTGAACAGATCGGTGCGTGATGCCATCGGCGAGAATAACGTCCACTAACACACGTTGCGCCGCCCGGGCTGGAGCAACTCTGCCTTGCACGGTAATCGTATGCCTATCCCGGTCTGTGTCGTCCACTTCAATGTGAATGGATGCACGCCTGCGTACGCCGACTCTGTAGAACACCCCGCCTATGGGATAAAAACGCGAGCCTGGAACAGTATTTGAAATATCCATCTTCTTGCTATAACTGCGTCCGACAGAACCGGCAATATGCAGGGGGGCGACGCCCGAATACCGGCCTTCCTTGTTCTCGCCAAATCGGTAGGCGTTAAGGTCGCCCAGTGGCCAGATCATTACGTCAATCTCCTTTTCCGCTTTGCCCTCCAGCCATATCCAGGCATGCGGAATTTGCGCCGCCCATCCCAAAGGTAGACCGGATATTGCAAGGTGGATAGCGCGCGGTTCGTTTAAAGGATTACGCACCGCTGTCTTAATAAAAATGGGATCCAAGGGGCTACTTCCTGCCGCTTGGAAGTCGAATACGTTTTCCTGAGCGCCATTGTTGCCGCCGGAAATTTCACCAAGTTGCCGCGACGCCTCGACCTTGAGGCAAGTGTGCTTGCCAGCCACAGGAACCCAGTTGCAGAACGTGTCCTCGAAGCCGTTCTGAGGGATGTTAGGAAGTTGCTTCACTGCGATCGGCGCCCAATTGCCATTGTCGCCGACGCCTGGCGGGGTAATGGCATAGAAAGTGGCTTTCACGTTTGTTGCTCCCATCGCGCCGCTGACATGAACGCGCGCCGTAAAACGGTTGACATGGTTCACCCACGGTTTGTCGCCGTTGCCCTTGGGGCGGCCTTGCGCATCGAATCCTTGATCAAAGCTACCTACGGGATCGCGGTCGATCCAGATATCTGGTGACTGCCAGCTGCTGTCCCACGGCTCGATGTTAAGATCAAATGCCCCATTGGGATCGTCTGCAATGGTTTGGGCCCACTCGATACGAACCCGACAGACCAGAGGTCGAGCCTGCACTGCGTCATTGACTACCGTGATGCGCAGTGCGCGCAAAGGATCTTCGATAATGTCGCCTTGGACCTGGACGCGGTCGTCATGCATCAGCGTGATGAATCGTGTTTGCTGATTGTTATGCATTACATCAGCAATCACGCGGGTCACAATCACGCCACCATGATTGGTAGCAGCGCCGACCGGAATTTTTTCATCAAAAATCTGCACGGTCGCACCTGGCCGCTGACGAACTTCCACATAGTACGCCAACGCATTTGAAATCTTGAGCTTCAGAATGTGGAACCGATTTGGAGCCGTGTCTTCGGTCAAACCGTGCGCAACGAGATCCACTTCCTCGCTATGGGGGTTGCGATCCCAGATTAGCTCCTTGATATTCGCCGCACGATAGTAAGCAAGCTTCTCAAGGTGATATCCGGTGAACATGGAATGTGCTTCGCATTTGCCCATCATCTCGAAGTTTTGCGCAGTTGCGGCGCCAGCATCCACCAGATCCGAAGCGTAGACATCTTCACCGAGGGTGGCGGTGCCGTCCCCCGACATAGTCGGCGCGGATACTATGTTGTGGCCGAATTCATGTGCGAATCTTCCCCAGTCTGCGGTTTCATCGATCCATAGCAGATTGATAGGTTGGTTCAATGTGATCTCGATATGGACATGCCCAGGGTCAGCGGCCGGCAAGCTGTCGTCGTATGAAAAGGTCTGCGTATCCCCGCCACCCCATCCGCGGATGAATTCGCCGTTGGTAAATACGACACAGCAGAGCATCTGATAGTCGTTGAGATTGAATCCCTCATCCGCGCCATGTTGCGCCGCAATGGCGGCAATGCGGTTCAATTGAGCTTCGATGACGTTGTCAACTTCTACGAGATCGACAAAGTTCGCGAAATCGCCGTCCAGTCCAGCTGCACTGTTAACGATATCGAACTGGATTTTTGTTTGCTGATAACTCGCTTGATCGTAGAATTTCTGGACATTAGTCCATCGGTCATTGATCGTACTGCGGACACTTGCAAGGTCGGCTGGGACTTGATCTTTCGATTGGCAAACCACGACGAGTACGCGGATTGTGCCAATTGGGTTGACGTCGCCTGCGGCACCATTTCCTGCGCCAATGGCGAATACCGGCGGTCCGTCTTCGCCCTCTCCAGAGCAGCTTCTGAGAACAAAATCATGCGGCGCTGCTGACGTGTGGCCGCCGATTTTCAAGTTGACCGGGCCGCCGTCCATGTCTTTTGTCACCAGCACTTTCAGTTCCGTTGTGGTGGCCGCCAGTACTGGTGCCTCGCGGCCGCCAATCGTGACATGGTTGTCGGAGCGCACGGCCGCAAAATGGGCACCTCGGATCGTCAGGATCGTGCCCCGCTGGCCCCACACGGGATCGAGGGAGTCGATCCGCGGTCCAATCCATTTGGGAAGATACGCATCGATCCAATCCTTCAGTTTAAGCGGTGAATTCTTAATTGAGGGGGCGATCTGATCAATATCGAATTTTTCGTTCATTATTTCCCCCAAGAGGATAGGTAACGAATATCGTGCGCAGATGTGGTATGCCCCGTTCCGGGACTTTGGGATCGGCTATCAAATTGCGAAGTGGGTCGACTGCGCAAAGTAGATCGACTGCGTAATGACGGGTAATTTCATGTTAGCCCGATATCCGTGACGGCCTACCCGATTGGGCCGATCCATTGAGTTACCACAAGTCGCATGCTGATTCACTGGAAGTTGCGACAACGCAGGGGAATGCGCAGTGTGTCCAGAGCGTCAGTCTTTCTTAGCGCTACAAGTATCGCCATCAAGATGTTTAGGCAGCTGAAGTAGGTAGCAATGCTCATTCTTGTCTTATCACATTCGATGTCTGAGCTGTGACCTGCTGTACGGCCAGCAGTTGCCTGCCCTGACATGCGTGACTGGTAGCGGTCGGGTGTGGAGCCCCGTGGGCAACGTGCCTTCCGACTGAAGATTCACCACAGTGACGGGGAAGGAATCGACACTGCCAGCAGTCGTGCGGTGTGAGGTGCCAGGTAAGCCCCGCAAGCATAAGGCAGCTGAACTGCCATTTAACTCTCGCCATGACAAGCGAGCGAACGCTGTAGGCAGGTTCTGGCCAAAAGATGGGTAGCTGGTTATTTCCATTAGAAATGGGACTACGTCGTCGGCGGCGCTGCCGGAGGAAAAACAGATGCTAACCAGATAGATGAAACGGGATGCTTTGTTGGCTTCGCCGCCTTTGCATCAAGCCTGCAGGTATCTGGGCATCTTTCAGCACTTTGCCCAACGACATGCCAATCGAGAGCCGAGCTTTTCCGCCGAAGAGGATTGCCACTGCTTCCTCCATTGGATGGAAAAGGCGACTGCCGATTGGCGCAGCGCGATTCACGCTGAGGCATTGCTGACCGGCGGCCGCTCAGGCGCGACCGTGCCGAGGCCGGGGGGAAAGAAGCCGGGCTGCCTCCACTGGACGTCGATGCTTGTGGCCCTGGCTGGTTTCGTTTACTGCTCTACTGGTACGGCAAAGCGCACGCCGCGTAGGCGCCGGCGCGCCACCAGCCGCGTTGCGCGATTGGCGGCGCGTCTGACTGTGCAGTCGATCGCGTTGTACATGTCCTCCTGCGCTACGCGGATCACCACCTCCGGACGGTCTGGCATGATCATGCTGACCTGGCACAGCTTGTCACGCCCGCCGCGCGGGCCGCTCAGGTCGCGCAAGTGCACCACGGTCCGCGCAATGCGATCGCGCGCGCCGGAGAAGGCGAAACGCAGGTGGCGCTCCAGGTGCTCCCGCGGCGGCGGGGTGAGGAAACACTCCCGGGCAAGCATTGGCGCATCCATCGAGATCTCCTTTCATGATGGAGGCCCAGTGTTGCGCATTATCCGCTTGCGAAAAACATGAGAAAAATTGACAAAGGATTCTGGAAATCGGAATGGCCGCCGGCTGCGGCGTGCGCCGGGTTCAGAAGATCAGCTTGAGCACGC
>DATEZO010000143.1:0-4869 GCA_035255485.1 Burkholderiaceae bacterium | reverse complement strand
GTCGTATTGCGACCCTGATCTATTGCACGTCGATGTGATACAGCCCCCAGGGGCACAGGCCGAAACGCTCGTTGACAGGCTTGGCCGCCATGTCGGGGAAACGGTCCGCGTCATACACTGCCCACAAGGGGCCGAGGCCGCCCAGCGGCATCGGCTTGCCATCGAGATGGGTGGCGACGATGAAGCGCCGCGAGCGTGCTTCGGCGATCGGCATCGACACCGCATAGCCGTCGATCGCCCTCAGCACCAGCTTGCCGCCATCGGAAATTGCGGCGCCGGCTGCTTTCACCACCTCGGTCAGCAAGGGGCCGCGCAGCGCATGGATTTTGGCATCGTATTCGAGCGTCGGCTTGATCTCGATAGCGGGCAGGGCGACAAGGGCCGCAAAATCGAATGCATGCGCCTTGTCGAACTTGAGCCCCTGCTTCTTCATCATCTGGTCGAGCGCCGGATCGAGTGCGCCGCGGTTGCCCTTGTCGATTGCGCCGGTCACAGTCAGCAGCGCGGGACCGTTCGCGGGCCCGGCCGCTTTCCTCGCATGGGCCAATGTGGGCAGCGTCGCCGAGCCGAACGCGGCGGCGGCAAGGAATTCACGTTTGTTCAAAGCGGTTTCTCCGAAGTTGTGCGCAAGGGCAATACCCTTGCGTAATGATATTTGCCTTCGCGAGTTAATCATCTCTCAAATTCATTGTCAATCATGCAATTCCATGCTGAAATATCGTTAACTAAAAGATAACGGTTTCAGGTAAAAGCATGATCGATGCAATGCATGTCGCGCAGTCCTTGCGCGCGCTCCTCGCGCAATTCACCCAGGATACCCGCCTGCTGCGCCTGTGCACCTCGCTCGGCGCCGACAAGCTGCTGGTAGAACACGTCAACGGCAGCGAAGCGCTGGGTGAAGCTTGGTGCTTCACCATCACCGTATTGTGTACCGACGCGCAGCTCGACCTTTCTGTGTTGCTTGGTCAGCCCGCGTTGCTGCAAGTACTCACGCAGTCCGGCGAATTGCGCCCCATCCACGGCCATGTCACCGCATTCGAGCGTCTCGGCGCCGACGGCGGCTTCGCACGCTACCGCCTCACCCTCGAACCCTGGCTCGCCTTCCTGCGCCACCGTCGCGACAGCTACGTATGGCAAGGCAAGAACGTCCTCGACATCATCGCCGAGATCTTCAGCGACTATCAGGACAAGGGAATGCTGGCACCCGCATGGCGTACCGTGCTCGCCGATCCCGGCCAGTACAAACCGCGCGAGGTCTGCACGCAATTCGAAGAGAGCGATCTCGCCTTCGTCGAGCGCCTGCTTGCCGAGGAAGGGCTGTTCTACTGGTTCGAGCACATCGGCGACACGCAAGACGAACACTTCGGCAGCCACACCCTCGTCATTGCCGATCACAACGGCGCCTTCACCCCCAATGCGCAAGCGACCATCCGCTACCACCGCGCCAGCGCCGTCGAACACAGCGACAGCATCACTGCATGGCATGGTGAGCGCAGAATCGGTACCAACGCCATCCTGCTCGGCAGCTGGCATGAAGCGCAGGTCAGACTGTTCGATACCGAACTCCAGAGTGCCCACGACAACGGCGATGTCCCGCGCTTGGTCAGCATCGACCATCCTGGCGTGCGACGCTTCAGCGATCAGGAAGCCGTCGAACGCAGCGCCCGCCTGCAACTGGAAGCGCTGGAAGCGCGCAACAAAATGTATGCCGGCCAGAGCACCGTACGCACCCTCGCACCCGGCACCACCTTCCTCCTGGCCGAACACGTCATCCACGACGCGGCGCGTCGCAGCGAGGGCGACGCAGCCGTCACCTTCGCCGTCATCAGCGTGCAACACCGGGGCCGCAACAATCTCGGCTCTGACGCGCGCGCACTCATCGACGGCCTGTTCGCCAATACTGCATCAGCACCGGTGCAAGAAGAAGCCATCTACAGCAACCGTTTCACCGCACTGCGCGCCGACATCCCGTGGCGCTTCCTGACCGAGGACGGCCATGGCGCCCTGCTGCATCCGAAACCCGCCGTCCACGGCGTGCATACCGCCATCGTCGTCGGCACGCCCGGTCAGGACATCGCCACCGAGCGCGACCATCGCATCAGGGTGCAGATGCACTGGCAGCGCGGCGCGCGCAGCCACAGCCGCCTGACGCATCCGCAAGGCGACGACAACGCGCCCGGCAACGATGGCGCCTACGTCTGGGTACGCGTGGCCGAAGCCGCTGCCGGGCCCAACTTCGGCAGCAGCCTTCTCCCGCGCATCGGACAGGAAGTCATCCTCGACTACCTCGAAGGCGACATCGACCGGCCCGTTGTCATCGGCAGCCTGTACAACGGCAAAGGCATGGACGACGCGCAAGCCAATCAGGTCGCACAAGGTGCCGGTCCCGCCACCGGCAACGCCCCCGCCTGGTTCGCCGGCAATAGCGCCGAGCATGCACACAACGCCATCCTGTCCGGTTTCAAGACCCAGGAGATCGGCCACAGCCAAGATGGGCAGGGCGGCCACAACACGCTGGTCCTCGACGACAGCACTGGCCAGGTCGGCGCCCGCCTGCACACCACGCAACATGCCACCCAGCTCAACCTTGGCCACATCAAGCGCCAGCACGACAACGCACGAAAGCAAAGCCATGGCCATGGAGTGGAACTCACCACTGTTGCTTACGGCGCTGTACGCGCCGGCCACGGCTTGCTCATTTCAGCTTCACCTTGGGCAAGGCTATGTTGCCAATAAAGGAATAACAGAATTGGGTTTGGTGCGAAAAGGCGAAATCGAAAAAGCGGCCAATCTTTTAGCAACCAGATCTCCATATCAATGGACGTCATTGCCAGGCGGCACAGAGGCAAAAAAATACAGTGTTTCGGAAATGATGTCTAATTACGAAAAATTCTTAGCGGAGTTAACCATCAGATGAACATGCGCTCCTTTTATTTCGTTTTCTTGATTTGCCTTGGGATCGTCAGCGGATTGGCGGAAGCAGGAGAGAATTCTTCGAGGGCACGAATAATCACAGTCGGCAAGGCCACTACGCCAGACGAGAAAGCAGTGCTCGACACCGTTCAAAAAGTCTATAAATTTAGCTCGCGTGATTTCGTCTGCGTTTGGGGGGTAAAAATGTAAAGGAGAATTTCGTTAAAAAGTTCAGTCGTTATTTCTCCGAACAAATCATCAATGAATTTTTTCGAGACAATAAGGCGTGCGAGGTTGTCGGAGGTGCCAGATATGGTTTTGAGGTGCTCGATGATACTGATATGCCACTTGACGACCCTGATTATTGGAGCGATAAGAAATACAAATTGGTGCGCATTGAAACTCCCGAAATTATTAACGACAAAGCGACGGTGGGAGTGAGATTCTGGACTTATCTGGAGCCTGGAAAGGATCCGATTGATCAAGATCATGAAGGGACAATCGTCTATCTCACTAGGCTTGGAGGCGTATGGAAAGTGTCAAATTTTGATAGTTATTATCTAAGTGGTTTCCGTTCACTGATCGACAGCTATCCTAGCGTGGCCAATCCAGAGTGGGATGGAACATACAACAGAAAATCCTTGAAGATTCCTCAGCATTTCAAATAGTTTTTGGCAAGCGATCGATCAACAACGGCATGGAAAATAAACTCATTCCATCGTTTGTCATTTTCGCGCTAACGCTAGTGTTTTGCCCTATTGCCAGCGCTTCAAAATCAAATTCAGAAGTATGCAAATCCCTAAAGAGCGGAGCATATCTAACCGACGAGAAGTTCAACCAAGTCAACGGAAAAATTAACCTAGGAACCATTTCTGCATCATGGGGCGACCTCGATTACTCGGGAATCAAATACTACATCGTAGCCCCAAAGGAATACTCAGACGGCGCGATGCCAGCGCTTATTGGGTTTAGTGTCGAGCTACGTGAAGCCGCTTTTTCCTGCCGGGGGTTTGCAATCTTTGAAGCAAGATTTGGCTTAAACGCGCATAACTTCGGGCCGGGTAGTTTTTCATTTAGATATCCTTTGATGCTGCTAAACAAAGAATCCCTCCCGGTTAACGTTCGAGCTCCAGAAAGGGTTGTTGGGAATTTGAAGACTGGTTGGCTTAACTTGCTCTTAAACGAAAAACAGGTATCTGGTTTTGAATTGGGAGCAGCGGCGGCCGGGAGTGTCAAAGTCAAATTTATCAATAGCGGCAACTCAATTTTGGCAACTGAAAAGTGGACTGCTACCGATGAGCAAAACGATATTCTTCTTATCAAGAACCACTGTGCAAATATTGAGCTAAAGCCAGGCGCGGCTTGCGAAGCTGAATTCAAATGGAACAGCGGCAAGGGAGGCAAATCATCATATGCTTCGTGGGCAGTTGACACAAAGAATCCAGATCGTACTCTTGAAGTTATTGTGGAGGAGAGAAATGGGGCGTTATTACTCGGGATAAGAAATTAAAAACCTGAACAATCGCCATTTAATTAAAGTAATAAACGGGGCTGTGCGATTGATCGGCAATGAGAAACGCGCTCAAACAAGCTCTGCCAGTGGCAGTATCTCAATAGCCAATTCGAATTTCACCTCGCTAAACCACAACAATCAACGCCGCCGCACACACAATCAACACCACCTTCGTCGCGTAATATGCGTTCCTATTCCAGGCCTTGAAGCGTCGGCGGTACTGCCCCGTCATCCAGACAAAGCGGAATAATTTGTTGACGCCGCCGAGCTGATCGCCGCTTTCGTTGGGTGAGCTCGCGGCGGTCATCATGGTGCGTCCAAGCCAGCGGTTCACTGCCTGCGCCCAGCGGTAGCGCATCGGCCGTTCGATGTCGCAGAACAGGATGATGCGATCACAGTCGGTGTCGTTCTTTGCCCAGTGGATGTAGGTTTCGTCGAAGATC
>DATEZO010000142.1:0-2170 GCA_035255485.1 Burkholderiaceae bacterium | reverse complement strand
CCGCAGACACCGCTATACCTTGCCGGCAGCCAGCTGGACCAGATCATGTTCTGGGTGCCGCAATCAGGTGATATCGGCCTGGGCGTATCCATTCTGAGCTACAACGGCTGCGTGCAGTTTGGCCTGGTTACCGACGATGCGATCGCTAGCGACCCGCATGCAATCATTCAACGCTTTGCGCCGGAATTCGAAAAGCTGGTGCTGCTCGCGTTGATGTCGGAATGGTAGCCGGTGCAAGTCCACGCTTCTTCGCTGATTAATCCTCGCTCGTGCCACCGACGACGGCACTGCCGACGTTTACCGCTCCCCTGGCAACCGCGGTAGTCGCGCTGACTGCCGCGGATCCTGCCGTCACGCCGACACTCACCGCGGTGCCGGCAATCGAGGCCGCGGTGGTAGCGACGGTGATCACCGTACACCCGCTGACCAAAAGCAGAAGCGCTGCACAAGCGCAGCCGACAAGAAATTTTTTCGAATGCATGAACCCCGAATCCGGTGAGCGATCGCGCTGCGACCGCTGGGTGATGAAAGCTGTTTGTCACGTCGCTGGTGGCTATCGCATAGCCAGCCAGGCAATTCAGATGAGGACTGCCTTCATCCAAGCACCGGCTTCAGGACATTTAATGCTCTCGAGAAAGAGTCATTACACGCCCAAAAGTTCCACTTCGAAAATCAATGTTGCATTTGGCGGAATCACGCCGCCGGCGCCGCGAGCGCCATAGCCGAGCGAGGAGGGAATTATCAGCTTGCGCACGCCGCCGACTTTCATGCCCTGAACGCCTTCGTCCCAACCCTTGATCACATGGCCGGCGCCGAGCGGAAAATCGAAGGGATCGTTGCGATCCTTGCTCGAGTCGAACTTGCGGCCTGCGCTGCCGTCGGGATTTTGCAACCATCCGGTGTAATGCACGGTGACGTGCTGGCCCGCCTTGGCTTCGTCGCCGGAGCCGATCGTGGTGTCTTCATATTGCAGGCCGGAGGCGGTCATGATGGTGGACATGGTTTTCCTTTGTTGTTTCGTTGAAAAGATAGAAATTCTAGCAGGTAGGATGCGTGCCAGCGCCATAACAAGCAGGCGTAGGCAAGTGTTGCCGAATTCCATTGTCACGAGCCTCCGCCGCAGCGCTTTGACAGCATGGGCTGCATGGGATTCCGAGACGCGATGCCAGCGCCGGGCTCGGGTGCTCGCTTGACGAAGGCTGCCTCGAAGCGGATCATCCACGCCGGCGCAATCATGCGTGACGAATGGGCGATGAATGAGCAGCGTCCGATTCTTGGGTTGAACCGACCTGCCGCGCATGTTGAACTTCGCAAAGAGAAAGGCATCCTGATGCGTCCTGTATTGATTGCCTTCGGGCGGGCGGTATTGTCCCAACTGCATTTCCGCATGCTGTTGCTGACGGTGCTGCCATTTGTGTTGTCCGTCGTACTGTGGGGCGTATTGCTGTGGCTCGGGCTGCAGCCCATGATCGATTGGCTGCATGCATACTTCGCCGACCATGGCGGCTTCAGCGTCGCGGGCGATGTGCTTGGCTGGTTCGGGCTGGGGGCCATCAAGACCGTGCTGGTTCCGCTGATTGCGATGTGGGTGCTGTTGCCGCTGATGATCCTGACCGCACTGATTTTCGTCGGAATGATGGCAATGCCGATGATCGTCCGGCATGTGGGAACCCGGCATTACCCGGATCTTGAGCGCCGCAAGGGCGGCAGCGTGTGGGGTAGCGTCTGGATTGCGATTTCATCGTTCATTGTGTTTGCCGTGTTATGGCTGATCACTTTGCCGCTGTCGATATTTCCACCACTGACCTTCGTGGTGCAGCCTGCACTCTGGGGATGGCTGACCTATCGCGTGATGGCCTACGACGCACTCGCCGAGCACGCGAGCGCGCAGGAATGCAAGGAGATCCTGTGCATCCATCGATGGCCCTTGTTCGTGATCGGCGCAATTACCGGCGCGATGGGCGCGGCGCCGACCTTGCTTTGGCTGGGTGGTGCGCTGTCAGTCATCTTCTTTCCCGTGCTGGCCGCTGGCGCCATCTGGTTGTATGTACTGGTGTTCGTGTTTACCGGCTTGTGGTTCCAGTACTACTGTCTCGAAGCACTCGCGCAGTACCGCGCTCTGAAAGCGACGCGCGTCGACGCTTCGCAGCCGATCAAGGACATCAATTGA
>DATEZO010000141.1:0-33249 GCA_035255485.1 Burkholderiaceae bacterium | reverse complement strand
GAGCTGCGCAATGATCCGGAACGCTTTGATGAACTGGCAAGGCAATATTCAAATTGCCCTTCCGGCGCACTGGGCGGCAATCTGGGGCAATTGACGCGCGGACAAACCGTGCCGGAATTCGAAGCGCTGGCATTCCGGCTGGCGGCGGGTGAATTGGCGGATCGCCTGCTGGAAACCCGTTTCGGCCTGCATATCGTGCAGGTGTTGCGTCGAGTCGAGGGCAAGTGCTTGCCGTTCGATGCGGTCAAGTCGCAAATCGCTGACAATCTTACGCGGCAAGCATGGCAGCGCGCTGTCCACCAATACCTCCAGATACTGGTGGGCCGTGCCGATATCCAGGGCGTGACGCTGGAAGGCTCCGACAATCCGCTGGTGCAGTAGGTGCTTGCTGGAAGGTGATAATCGTGCTTGCGGGAGTGGCGCAACAGCTTGATCCGGAATCTCCGAAATCATGACAGTCCAGCCTCGGCCTGTTTTTGTGGCATGGCCGCTTATGCAATACCCCGAAGCGTATCCGGCCAGATACTTTTAAGATTCACTTAAGCGGCATGGCGGAAGGTGGTCCCTGACGATATTTTCAGATCACTCAGGAGAATCCGGATGCCATGCCAGTTTCATCAGACGGTGCACGATGCTGCCGTTTGCACTCCATCGGCAACAATTGGTGCGCCCTCCTGGCGCGCTGTGCGCGCTCTGCATGTTGATTCTTGCCAGGGCGGGGAGGGCGTGCGATGAAGCGCACCCTTGCCACCGGCATCGCACTCATCCTTCTGGCCTGGGGTTATGGCATTGTCATCGACCCGACGCCTTCGACCGCCTCCGCACCGTGGATGGTGCGACAGGAGGCACTGTATCTGACGGGCCTGCTATCGTTCTCGCTGATGTCGGCAGCAATGGTGCTGGCGAACCGGCCGGCCTGGATCGAGACGCTGCTGGGCGGCATGGATCGCATCTATCGGATGCATAAATGGATGGGCATTGCTGCCGTCTTTTTCGGAGCGGTTCACTGGCTGGTGGAAATGTCGGACGACGTGTTGAAGGCGTTTGTCGGCCGCAGCGGTCGCATCCCCAAGGAACATGGTGGCGGCTGGTTCGCGCTGATGCGCGAATTCGGCGAGGACCTCGGAGAATGGGCGATCTATGCCTTGCTGGTCCTGTTTGTCATCACACTATGGAAACGGTTCCCTTACCATCTCTGGCGCTATCTGCATCGCGTCATGCCGGTGCTGTATCTGATGCTTGTGATTCATGCGGTTTTTCTTGCACCGGTACAGTATTGGCGCCAACCGGCCGGCCTGCTTCTCGCCCTGCTGGCGATGGCGGGGGTGCTGGCCGCCGTCCGCTCGCTGACCGGCTCGATCGGGCAAGGCAGGAAGGTGCACGGCGTCATCGACGCGCTGCGCTCGCCGGGCGACGGGATTACCGAAGTTACCTGCCTTGTTCCGGCAGGGTGGAAAAAACATCGTCCAGGCCAGTTCGCTTTTGTCACATTCGATCGGTTTGAAGGCGCGCATCCGTTTACCATCGCCGGAGTCGATCACGCGGCGCGCAAGATCACATTTCAGATCAAGGCTCTTGGCGACTATACGAAGACGCTTGCAGCGCATCTGCAACAGGGGCAACCGATGCAGATAGAAGGCCCGTATGGCCGCTTCGATTTCCGCCGTGCTTCATCGCGAAAACGCCAGATATGGGTTGCCGGCGGCATTGGCGTAACGCCTTTTCTTGCCTGGCTGGAATCGCTCCAGAATACGCCGGAAACGGCGCCGGATGTCGATTTATATTATTCCGTCCGGCGCAGTGACGGCGATCCTTTCGTCGATCGGTTGAAGGCGCTCTGCGAAAAGCTGCCCAGCATCCGTTTGCACATACGCAGCACGGACCGTGATGGCGTCATGGCGCCGCACGATCTGGATCAGGATCGAAGGCCGCTCAGGCAAGCCGAAATATGGTTTTGCGGACCGAAGGCATTCGGTGATGCATTGCGCAAGGGTTTGCGCGGCGTGCGCTTTCACCAGGAGGCATTTGAAATGCGATAGGACGGAATCGGCGCGCCGAAGCCCGGGCGGGCGGCGGGAAATGCGATGCAGGACGCCGTCCGCCGTAAAATCCTGTTCGCCGACTGCCGGTTGCGCGCGCCGACTTCACCTGCACTTTCGCCTGTCCATGATACGGATAGTCCTTAAGAACTATTCCCGTTAGACCCTCATGCCAACTGGCAGAAGACGCTTGCGCCGATACAATTGAATCGTGAAAATGCAAAGAAAACGCTTCTTTACGGACGAGGATGGCGGCACAATGCTGTTTCTTTTCAAGGATATTGCAATAGGCGGCACGCATGACAAAACGAATACTGGGCATTGTCGGTTGGTCAGGCAGCGGCAAGACCACATTGCTTGAATACCTGCTGTCGCAACTGGCGGCAACGGGCCTGCGCGTGAATGCAATCAAGCACAGCCATCATGATCTGATACTGGAACCGGCGCACAAGGATAGCGCGCGCCTGCGCGCAGCCGGGGCGGTGGAGGTGCTGCTGGCATCGCCTTACCGGTTCGCCTTGATGCATGAATTGCATAACGCCCCCGAACCGTCGCTGCATGAGCATCTGGCGCGCCTCGCGCCTGCGGATCTGACTCTGGTCGAGGGGTACAAGTGGGAGCCGATTCCGAAAATCGAGGTGCATCGCCCGAGCGTCGGGCAGCCGAGCCTGTATCAGGCGGATCGGCATATCATTGCAGTGGCAAGTGATGCGCCGAAGCCGGATGCATTGCCTCCCGGCATCGCCTGGCTAGACCTGAATCACCCGCAGCAGGTGTTGGCGTGGCTGTTGGAATACATGAACCCTGCCAGTATTCCTGAATGATGGCCGGGATTACGCTAACGTCGTGCCTGGCGTATGCTTGAGCCATGCATTTTGACGTACTGGCGGATTGATTCCGGCAGTGAGGGAAGCAAACCATGCGATATTGTGCAAGCCGATCAGGCTGGATTGACGGTGTGATGCCATATGATGCTTCATTGGCAAGGCTCGGCAATGATTAAGTCTTTATCCAATTGGCAGCGGCTGTCGACCAAGATTGTCGGTGCGTTGCTTGGTTTCCTGATGGTCGCTCTGTCGGCGATCGGAACAACATTATTATTGTCATGGCAACTTGAAGGCAGCTCGGCGGCGATCAATGAGGCCGGCAGCCTGCGCATGCACAGCTATCGTCTTATGATGCTGTTAACGCATGCGGTCGATGAACCCCGGCAGCAAGCCGCCACCCGGCTGGGAATCGGCAACGAAATCCAGGTGACGGAGGTGACGTTCAACCGCTTGCTTCGCGGCGATCCGCAACGTCCGCTTTATTTGCCGCCGTCGCAAAAAATTCATGCCGAATTCAATACCGTATTCAAGCGCTGGCAATACGAAATCAAGCCCCTGGCCAGTGCCATCCTTCTGAAGGATGGCGCGGCAAGGCAGGCGGACTGGCAGGGCTATCTGGCGCTGGTCGATAATTTTGTGGTGGATGTCAACCAGCTGGTGCATCTGATTGAGCAGGACAGCGAGCAGCGCATGTTCTGGCTGCGTTCATCGCAGCTGGTGCTGGTGGCAATGGCGCTGATCGGCACGGTAATGATGATTTACCTGATGTTCCTGCTGATTATCCAGCCGGTAACCCGTCTGCAGGTCGGCATGCAACGCATGACCGAGCAGGATTTCGGGGTGCGGCTGCCGGTGAACAGCGAAGATGAATTCGGTCAGATGGCAATCGGCTTCAACCAGATGGGCGATCGCCTGGAAGAGCTGTACAACAGCCTGGAAGATCGGGTAAAGCAAAAAACGGCCGAGCTGGAAAAGCAGAATCGCGAACTGGCATTGTTGTATGACAGCGCCGCATTCCTGCAGCGTCCGCAGCCGGTGGAAGCCTTGTGCGAAGGCTTTTTGCAGCGCATTCTTCAATATTTCAAGGCGGATGGCGGTTCGGTGCGCGTACTGGAAGCGGCGCGTGGCAACCTGCATATGGTCGTGCATCAGGGCATTTCCGAAATGCTTGCAAAATCCGAGCATTGCCTCAAGGTAGGCGATTGCCTGTGCGGCGAGGCGGTTGCCAGCAACCTGTCCGTGATTCACGATTTGCGCCGGATGGACCGCACCAACCTGCTGCAATGCCATCGCGAGGGATTTGCGACGGTATCGATATTCCATATCAATGCGCCCGAGGAGCAGCTTGGTTTCTTTAATTTGTATTTTCGCAAGCCGCACACCTTTGCGCCGCATGAAGAAGCATTGCTGGAAACCTTGGGCCAGTTGATCGGCGTGGCGATCGAGAATATCCGCCTGGCGCGACGCAAGCGGGAAATGGCGATTTCCGAAGAGCGCAATCTGGTTGCGCAAGGCCTGCATGACAGCATTGCCCAAGGGCTCACCTTTCTGAACATCCAGGTGCAGATGCTGGAGGACTCATTGCATAACGGGCGAATGACGGAGGTAAATGATATCGTCCCGGCACTGCGGGCGGGCGTGCAGGAAAGCTATGAGGATGTGCGGGAATTGCTGCTGAATTTCCGCAGCCGCCTGGCGGAAGGGGATTTGCTGGGCTCGCTGGAAACCACAATCGAAAAATTCCGCCGACAAACCGGCATACTGGTCAATTTTGCTTCCAGCGGCAATGGGCCGCCGTTTCCGCGCGAGCAGCAATTGCAGATCCTGTTCATCGTGCAGGAAGCGCTTTCGAATGTTCGCAAGCATGCGATGGCGAATGAGGTCGATATCCGGCTGAGCGATGACCAGGATTTCCTGCTGACGATTCATGACAATGGCGTGGGTTTCGATGCCGAAACACTGCTGGAAAAAGGCGAAAGCCATGTCGGCATCAACATCATGCGCGAGCGCGCGCAACGTATCCATGCCATGTTCAATGTAACATCCGAACCTGGGCACGGCACAGCCGTATTGCTGCGTTTACCGCGCGAGCGGCGGTTGGCTGCATGACAGGTTCCAAAGAGAAATAACATATGACGCCAGACATGATTGCAACTCCAATCAGCGTATTGCTGATCGACGACCATACCCTGTTTCGCAGCGGTATTCGTTCGCTGCTGCAGCGCTATCCCGACTTTGCCGTGGTGGGAGAGGCGGCGGACGGCGTGGAGGGCATCAAGCGCGCCAAGCAATTGCAGCCGGACGTGGTACTGCTTGACCTGAACATGCCCGGTATCTCCGGCCTGGAAACCCTGCAACTGTTATTGCAGGACTGTCCGAATGCCGCAGTGATCATGCTGACCGTATCCGAAGATGCGGAAGACCTTGGCGTTGCCTTGCAGAACGGTGCGCGTGGCTACCTGATCAAGAATATCGATGCGGATTTCCTGGTGCGCGCGATTCGCCGCGCGGCAGCCGGGGAACCGGTGGTGGCCGAAGCAATGACGGCCAAGTTGGTGGCGCAACTGCAAGGCAGTGCACCGCGGGCAGAAGCACCCTCCGAACTGGACAAACTGACACCACGCGAGAAGGAAATTCTTGCCTGCCTGGCGCGTGGAGAAAGCAACAAAAGCATTGCGCGCTCGCTGGATGTGGCGGAAAGCACCGTCAAGATCCATGTCCAGAATATTCTGAAAAAACTCAATCTGTCGAGCCGGGTACAGGCAGCGGTATTTGCGGTTGGGCATGGCATGGCGAGCTCGGCGGTGGAGAATACCCATAAATAACCCGGGCGCCTGGCCGCGCCTTTCAGCGGCATGGCGTAAAAAAAGCCGGATATCGCATCCGGCTTGAAGGTGCTGCAGTACCGTTGTGGTTCAGTTGCCGCCGCAGCCGCCGCAGCAGCTGCCGTTGCCGTGGCCTTCGGGTTCAATCGAATAGCCGGTGCGTGCCAGCGTTGCCTGCAATTCCTGCTTCGAGGTCAGTTGCTCATCGAACTGCACGGTTGCCCTGCCACCGGCAAGCGATACGTCCACATCGCTTACGCCCTTGATGGTCTTCAGTGCCGTGCCGATCTTGTCAACGCAGCCTTCGCCGCTCATTCCTCTAACCTTCAATACTTCCGTTTGCATGATATTTTTCCTCTGAAATTAATCGAACGCGGTATATTTTTCGACGCATGGGCCGATCTTACAGATTGCGAAAAATCAGCCAATTGACTCACATCAAGATTTTCGAAAGGCGCGAATAAATATTCCGGTTGCCGAAGGCAGCCTCCATATTACGGGAAAAAATGTCCGCGAGCACGGACAACTGCAATTCCAGTAGATTTCACCGGACAATTGATTTTTTTATACTGCGTGGTGTATTTTTTAACGACAGCGAATTGCTTGAGCATATATGGATATTTTTGCCTATACTCCAGCAAAAACGCCGTTGTGGTTCCGTTCCTCACGCGAAAACAGCAGAAGAAACGGAACCATGCGAGACGATTGCGTTTGTGTCCATGCGAAAAAAAACATGGCATCGAGGCAATGTATCTTGCTTTCCGCCACGGGTGTTCGATTGGCGCAGATCAATCAGTGCGACATCAGCACCGGTACGGTCATTGATTGCAGTATGGTGCGCGTAGCGCCACCCAGCAGCACTTCACGGAATCGGGAGTGGCCATAACCGCCCATCACGATCAGATCGGTGGACATGTCGGTGGCCAGCGACAGCAGGGAATTGCCGATATCGATTTCCGTGTGCTGTTGCGACACTTCCACATTGATGCCATGGCGGGCCAGGAACAGCGCAATGTCCGCCCCTGGCTGTTCACCATGCGCATCGGGACGCGCAGACGGATTGAACACCAGCACATTGACATTTTTTGCGCGCCTCAGGAGCGGAATGGCGGCGGTGATCGCGCGTGTCGCCTCCATGCTCGCATCCCACGCGACCAGTACCCGACTGCCGATAACGTTGAACTCTCCGGCATACGGTACGATCAGTACCGGACGGCCGGCGTTCATCACCACATATTCCGGGAAGTCGGATGTGACAGTGGGAATCGGCTCATCCGGATTGGTCTGCCCGATCACGACCAGATCGCAATAGCGTGCCTGCAGGCTGATGCCGCCGCCTGCCTCATCGTCCACCGAACGTTTTTCCCAGCTGGATACACCGAGCGATCTGACCAGGGGGTCGAATGATTCGAGCGCGCGGTTGGCGCGCTGGCGCAGCAGATCGAGATGCGTGGCCAGATTCGGGTCATGCTGCTCAAACATCGCGTTCTGGAACAGAAACCGGGAAATGCCCGTCATGGCGGCGCCTATCAGATGCGCATTTTCCGCGACGGCGATCTTGGCCGCGAGCTTGATGCGTTCCTGTGCGCGTTCGGTTTCATCCACGTGGACCAGAATTGTCTTGTATGACATGCCATACTCCTTTTTTATAGTAATGCGCCTCCGCACCTGCCATTCCCCGATGAGCGCGTCCTTGCAGGACGCGGATGCCATCGCAGAATCCAGAGCAGAAGTTAGCAGGGATGCACTCTTGAAAATTTGATATATCTCAAACTAATCCGGATGGTCGGTCTCTACCATTATTGGCCGGGGATGCCATGTGTTCCAGGCGCCATTAAAAGGATCGCTCATGACCGTCAGGAATCTCGACTATCTTCTCGAACCGCATTCGATTGCAGTGATTGGCGCATCCGAGCGGCCGCATAGTGTCGGCGCCACGGTGCTGCACAATCTGATTGTCGGTGGATTCGCCGGCCCGATCATGCCGGTCAATCCCAAATACGATCGGCTGGCCGGTCTTGAGGCGTACCACAGTATCGATGATCTGCCGCAGGCGCCGGAGCTGGCCGTGATTTGCACGCCACCGGCGAGCGTACCCGGACTGATCAGGCAACTTGGGGCGCGCGGTACCAAAGCGGCGATCGTACTGACCGCCGGCCTTGGCGCCATCAGGGATTCGGAAGGGCAGACATTGACGCAGATCATGCTGGCCGAGGCGAAGCCGCATCTGTTGCGCATTCTCGGGCCCAACTGTGTCGGCTTGCTGACACCGGGCATCGGCTTGAATGCGAGCTTCGCGCATATCGGGGCATTGCCCGGCACGATCGCTTTCGTCTCGCAATCGGGCGCGCTGGTCACCAGCATTCTCGATTGGGCGAATTCGCGCGGCATTGGCTTTTCCCGATTCGTCTCGCTGGGCGACAGCGCCGATGTCGATTTCGGCGATATGCTCGATTATCTCGCCAGCGATGAGCGCACGCATGCCATCCTGCTGTATGTCGAAGACATCCGCAACGCGCGCAAATTCATGTCGGCGGCGCGTGCTGCGGCACGCAGCAAGCCGGTGCTGGTGCTGAAGGCGGGGCGCGCACCGGAAGGCGCCAAGGCGGCCGCCTCGCACACCGGCGCGCTGGCAGGCGCGGACAGCGTCTACGATGCAGCGATCCGCAGGGCCGGCATGCTGCGCGTATTTTCCACCGAAGACCTGTTCGACGCGGTAGAAACTCTGGCGCATGCGCATCCGATCGGGGGTGAACGGCTGGTGATCATGACCAACGGCGGCGGACCAGGCGTCATGGCAACCGATGCCTTGATCGAAAGCGGGGGCTGCATGGCGTCGCTGTCAGAGGAAACCTTGCTCAGCCTGAATGAACTGCTTCCAGCCACCTGGTCGCACGGCAATCCGGTCGATATCATCGGCGATGCGCCGGCGCAGCGCTATGCACAGACGCTGGAAGTGCTGCTGCGCGACAAGGGACTGGATGCGATCCTGTTCATTCATGCGCCGACTGCGATTGTGCCGAGTGCCGACATTGCTGCGGAGCTTGCGCCGATAGCGGAAAAAGCCGAGCGCAATATCTTTTCATGCTGGCTCGGCGGGGACTCGGTGGCGCATGCGCGCCAGGTCTTTACGCAGGCCGGCCTGCCGACCTACGACACGCCGGAAGATGCGGTGCGCGGCTTCATGCAGGTGGTGCAATATCGCCGCAACCAGGCCCTGTTAATGGAAGCACCGCCCTCGCTATCGGCCGCTGCCGCACCGGATCGCGCCAGCGTCAGAGCGGTGATCAGTGCGGCGCTGGCCCAGGGCAGCAGCATGTTGTCGGAAGCGGAAGCCAAGACCGTATTGGCGGCTTACGGCATCCCCGTGGTCGAGACCGGGGTTGCCGGCACGGTCGATGAAGCGGTAATCCTGGCGCAGGAAATCGGATTTCCGGTTGCAATCAAGATCCTGTCGCCGGATATCAGCCACAAGTCAGATGTCGGCGGCGTGGCGCTCGACCTGGAATCGCCCGACATGCTGCGCAGCGCTGCCGAGGCGATGCAGCGCCGCGTCAGGGAACTGCAGCCTGCCGCCCTGCTGCAGGGATTTACCGTACAGGCGATGGCGCGGCGCGCCAATGCGCGAGAACTGATCGTCGGCCTGGTCAGTGATCCGGTGTTCGGCCCCGTGATTCTGTTCGGGCAGGGCGGCACGGCGGTTGAAGTGACAGCCGATCGCGCAATCGGCCTGCCGCCGCTGAATACGGTGCTGGCACGCGATTTGGTGTCGCGCACCAGGGTGGCCCGATTACTGGCCGGTTATCGCAATTGCCCGCCGGCGGACATGGAGGCGATTTACCAGACATTGATCCGGATATCGCAGCTGGCTATCGACGTACCGGAGATCGCCGAGCTGGATATCAATCCGCTGCTGGCCAATGAAGGTGGCGTGATTGCGCTGGATGCGCGGATTCGGGTGCGCGCTGCCGACGGCATTGCACCCCTGGCGATCCGGCCGTATCCGCAGGAGCTGGAGGAAACCATCGTATGGAAGGACGATACAGTGATACTGCGGCCGATCAGGCCGGAAGACGCAGAGCAGCACATGCGGTTTTTTCATGCGCTGGACCCGGAAGATGTCCGCTACCGGATTTTCATGCGGGTACGTGACTTGCAGCCGGCGCAGCTGGCACGCCTGACGCAAATCGACTACGACCGTGAAATGGCATTTATCGCCGTCACCAAGCCTGCGCAAGACGCATCCGAAACGCTCGGCGTGGTGCGGGCAATCTCCGATCCTGACAATACCAGCGCGGAATTCGCGATCATCGTGCGTTCCGACCTCAAGGGGCAAGGGCTCGGCCGGATACTGATGAAAAAGCTGATCGCCTACTGCCGTAGCCGCGGCACGCATGAAATTATCGGGGAAGCACTGGTGCACAACAAGCGCGTGCTGGATCTGGTGGCTGAATTCGGCTTCGAGGTCAGTCCGATGGCCGGTGACGATGGCACCATGCGTTTGCGGCTCGATCTGATGACATCGTTTCAATCGAGTGTTTGCCGATAGCGCATCAACGCGACCACGCCGGCGACCAGCATGAAGGCGCCGATTGGCCAGAGATTCGGTGCGATTTCAGCAATGCCGTTACCTTTCAGCAGAATGCCGCGCACGATGCGCAGGAAATGCGTGAGCGGCAGGGCTTCACCAATGGCCTGGGCCCAGACCGGCATGCCGCGGAACGGGAACATGAAGCCGGACAGGAGCAGCGATGGCAGGAAAAAGAAAAAGGTGAGCTGCATCGCCTGCAACTGATTTTTTGCAACAGTGGAGAAGGTAAAACCCACCGCCAGGTTGGCCGCCATGAACAGCACCAGGGCGGCGGATAGTAATGTGAGGCTGCCCACCATCGGTACGTCGAACAGCAGATACGCCGCGACCAGAATCACTGCCACTTGCACGTAACCGATCACGATATACGGCGCGATCTTGCCGACCATGACCTCGAACGGCCGGGCCGGCGTGGCCAGCAGGTTTTCCATCGTGCCGCGCTCGCGCTCGCGCGTCATTGCCAGCGCCGTCATCATGATCATGGTCATGGTCAGGATCACGCCCAGCAATCCCGGCACGATGTTGTAGCGCGACAGTCCTTCCGGATTGTAGCGGCGCTGCACGCGCACTTCAAAGGGTATATTCGCGGGCCGCAGCTTCGCCAGGACGCCGCTGGCGTCATGCGCCAGCACCTGCTGGCTGATTGCATTGAGGGCGGCCAGCGCATTACCGGAGGCGGCGGGATCGGTGGCGTCGGCGGCCAGCAGCATTGCCGGATATTCGCCGCGAATCAGGCGGCGCGAGAAGTCCGGCGGAATCACGAGCACGAATTGCACCTGTCCTTTTGCCAGCAGGCGATTCGCTTCCGCTTCGCTGCCCGGACGATGCGTGATGCGGAAATATTGCGAATTTTCCAGGCCGGCGACAAAGCTGCGCGAAAACTCGCTTTCATCGGCAATTACCGCGGCCAGCGGCAACTGCTTGGGATCGGTATTGATCGCATAGCCGAACAGGATCAATTGCATGATCGGCACGCCGACTATCATGGCGAATGTCAGGCGGTCGCGCCGGATCTGGCGAAACTCCTTGATCAGGATCGCCAGGAAACGCGACCAGTTCATGGCGTCTCACGCATCATAATTGTCCTTTACATTCTGCATCAATGCGATGAAGACATCTTCCAGGTTGGTATCGACTCGCCGGACCCTGATGCCGGTCGCTGCATAGGGCGCCAATGCGGTTTCCAGGGCGCTTTCGGAAACGGCGCTGGCATGCAGCGTCGCGCCGAACGAGGCGACCGTCCTGATGCCCGGGTTGGTGCGCAGGGCTTGCGCCAATTGTGTCAGTCCCGGCCCGCTGATCTCGCAGGTGGCCAGGCCTGCGCCGGCAATCAGCTCGGCGGCGCTGCCATGTACCAGCAGGCGTCCATATGAAATATAGGCCAGCTCATGGCAGCGTTCGGCTTCGTCCATGTAATGGGTCGATACCAGCACCGTCAATCCGGCTTCGGCCAGTTCATGCAGCTGATCCCAGAACTCGCGCCGCGCCTTCGGATCGACGCCAGCGGTCGGTTCATCCAGCAGTAGCAGTTGCGGCTCGTGCAGCAGGCATGCGGCCAGCGCCAGCCGCTGCTTCCAGCCGCCCGACAAGGCGCCGGCCAGCTGCGTGCGGCGGCTGGCCAGTCCCAGCCGCTCCAGGGTTGACGCGACTTTGGTCTTGCGGTTCTGCACCTCGTAGACGCGCGCGATGAAGTCCAGGTTTTCTTCGATGCTGAGATCTTCGTACAGGCCGAATTTCTGCGTCATGTAGCCGACCTGGCGCTTGATCTGCTGCGACTCGCGGCGGATGTCATATCCCAGGCAGGTTCCTTCGCCTTCGTCCGGCGTCAGTAATCCGCACAGCATCCGTATAGTCGTGGTCTTGCCGCTTCCGTTCGGTCCGAGGAAGCCGTAAATGCGCCCGCGCGGCACCCGCATGTCGAAATGGTCTACCACGGTGCGATGACCGTAGCGCTTGGTCAGGCCGCGCACGTCGATGATCGGTTCGGCTGCCGCCTCGCTCACGGCGCAGTCCTTGCGCCGGCATCGGCAATCCGGATTTCCAGCGGCTGCCCGGGATGCAGGCGGGGCGCGGCGTCGACTGTTGGCCGGGCTTCGACCATGAAGACCAGTGTGGACCGGTTTTCCTTGCTGTAAATCAGCGGCGATGTGTATTCCGCCACCGGGGAAATGAAGCTGATGCTGGCGCCGATCGCCGGACCGCAGCCGTCGCACTGGATGACGACTTGCTGCTTCAACCGCAATTTCCCGAGCATCATTTCCGGCACGAAAAAGCGCGCCTTGATATTTTGCGGCGGCAGGAGGCTGATTACCGGACTGCCGGCCGGCACCCATTCACCTTCGCGGTACAGTACATCGACGACTTGCGCGGCGACCGGGATGCGCTGCGTTTTCTGTTCCAGCTTCCAGTCGACTTGCGCCAGTTGCGCCTGCGCCGCCTTCAGATCCTGTTGTGCCGCGTCGATTGCATCGCGCCGCGCGCCCAGTTGCGCAATGCGCAGCTGGGACTGCAATTCCCGCATGCGCGCCCGGTCGCGTTCGACTGCAGCGCGCGACTCGTCCATGCGTGCGGGCGAGATGAATTGCGCGGCAACTAGCTTCTGCAGCCGTGCCAGATCGGCTGTCGATAATTCCAGAGTAGCCCGGGCTTGTCCAATTTGCGCTTGCACGGCGGCGATTTCATCCGGGCGCTTGCCTTTCTTCAGGTCGGCCAGCAGTGCCTGTGCGCGCTCTACCCGGGAGCGCGCTTCTTCGCGGGCGGCCCGCTCGCTGTCTTGTTCCAGCACGAAGGCCGGTGCGTTGCGCGCAACCCGGTCGCCACGCTGCACATGGACACTGGTCAAGGAACCGGCAATCGGACTTGCCAGTCGTACATAGTCCGCTTCCGCATAGCCGGGGAAGAAGTCGCGGGGCTGATTGGTGCAGGCAGGCAATATGGCAAGCATGCCAAGGAACGCCAGCATAGGGAGTGTTTTCATTATTCTTTTCCGTACGGCGAGCCCAGGCCGCGCAAATCAAATTCAACGTGTTGCCTGGCGACCTGCTCCGCCGGTAAATCCTTGCCAGATCGTGCCGCTGCCCGACGGCGGCACTGCCTGGAAAGCCCGATTCTGCTGCGCGGGCGCTTTTCTTACATGATTGCGATGCCGTGCATGGATCGATGCAGACAGGGAAAGGGTAAAATTGTTCTCATCAGGAAAATGACCATGAAACTTGTCCGGATTGGCGTTAGCTAGTTTCACCAGTCAACATCCGGTAAACTCTGATCGATAGCCCGGAAGGGCGAACCATGCAATTACTATACGTTGGCGTAGTCACTATTTCAATTGCCTCGCCTATCGAATCGATTGGCAAGGTACTTCTATCATTGCTTTATCCTCTAAAGCAATATAACATGCATTTCACATATAGCTTTATGGGTAGAGCAAAATGGCATTAATAAGCATTGAAGAACCGCACGGCACAGGGCAAACCAAGCATACCTTTGCCAATCATCCGCTCTGGGGCCTGGGTTTTCGCCCTTTTTATCTGCTGGCAGCCATTTTTGCCGTGATCAGCCTGCCACTCTGGATCGTGCAGTATCTGCATGGCTTGCCGGCCTTGCCGAATGTCGGCCTGTTCTGGCATATGCACGAAATGATTTTTGGCCTTGCGGCAGCGGTGATTGTCGGCTTTGTCTTTACCGGCGCCCGCAACTGGACCGGCCTGTGGACGCCGCGCGGGATGCATCTTGCGGCGCTCGCCGGACTGTGGCTGGCGGGACGGTTTGCCATGCTGTTCATTCATCCTGGCATCGCTGCAGTAATCGACATTGCCTTTCTGCCATGCGCTGCCTGGTCAATCTATCGGGTGCTGTATCGCTCAGGCAATAAACGCAACATGTTCCTGGTAGGCTTGCTTGGTCTGCTCACCGTTGCCAATATTGCTTTTCACGGCGCTATACTGGGCTTGATTACATTTAACCCCATCACTGCCATGCAGGCGGCGATCCTGGTTGTCGTGACAATCGAGTCAGTGATCGGCGGTCGCGTCATTCCGGGATTTACCTCGAACGGCGTGCCGGGGACCAAGCCCGTTGTGAATCCCAAACGCGACAGGATTGCCATTACGCTGGCAGTCGTTACCAGTATTGCATGGATATTATCGTTGCCGGCTCCGCTGGTAGCGGCACTCGCCATTGCCACCGGTTGCGCCCAGCTGGTGCGCATCGCTGGCTGGAAACCGCACCGGACAATACGTAATCCTCTGGTGTGGATCTTGCAACTCTCTTATGCATGGATTCCGATCGGATTTATCCTGCTGGCTTTGTCTTCGCTAAACTTCGTGTCAAATAGCGCCGCCTTCCATGCGCTGACCGTGGGCTCGATGGCGGGTCTGATGATCGGCATGATGACGCGCACCGCGCTTGGCCATACCGGCCGCCAGCTCAAGGCGGGGCGAAGCGAATTGGTGATGTATCTGCTGATTCAACTGGCTGCGATTGCGCGTGTTTGCGCCGCGATCCATCCGAGTGCGAGCTTGCGCAATGGCGCGCTCACGCTTGCAGCCATAAGCTGGACCAGCGCCTTCCTGTTGTATGTGGTTATCTATGGACCCTATTTGTATCGCGCGCGTATCGATGGCAAGGAAGGGTAGCCGCCCGTAGCGGTGACTTTGATTCGGTTGTCGCCATTCGATTTCAGCCGCTTCCGGCTTCTTCAAGGAACGGTTTCAATGCGATTGCATGCTCTTGCAAAGGCCGCCGGAAGGGATTCCAGCGGCTCTTGCCATACATAGTCCGTTTTTATACACCCATAGGTATTTTATGAAGCGCCCTGATTCATTGCGAATAGTGGCATATTTTCACCTATACTCCCATAAAAACGCTTTCCAGCGCATTTCCGGATTTCCAGGTTTCCGCCTTCAGCGCACGGTTATGGTTATTCTTGACTGAAAAATTCCTCAATCTGATTTGTCACATCATGAATGCAGGTTGGCATGTTGCAAACTTGTATTGTCCGATGTGTCTTCGGCAATAAAAAAGGAGAGCAGATGCTCTCCTTTTTTATTGATGGCGTTGCCAATTTTAAAATTGCAACGCCGGATACCGCTAGGAGCGTCCTGTCTCAACCTGGATCAACGGCTCATCGGGTTGTGGTGGCAACGGTTTGCGCTGGCGAGGTGCACGTGCCGCTGGAACCGCATTCGCCGCCGCTGCTTGCGCCGCGCGAAGTTTTTCCGGATCGGTCGACGCAAGCGTCAAGCCGGCTGCTTGCAACACTTCCTGCAACGTATCCAGCGGCACTGGTACTGCTGTCACTACGGCGGGCGCCGGTGCTGCTGTATCCATTGATGGTTCAGGCAGGATTTGTGCTGCAGATGCGGGTGTCAAGACTTCCACTGGCGCAACGGGTTCATCCGATACGAAGGAGAGTTTCTGCTGCTCTCCTGGCGCCACTGTTTCCGCAAGCGGTTCGGCAACGGGCGACGCCTGTTCCGGGGTCGTTTCGGCGACTTCAACAGCAGGCTCGGAAGCAACAAGCGCGACTTCAGGTGCGACGGGAGAAGGCATGGCCGCTTCAACAACTTCGATAGCGGGTACCGCCGCCATTTCTGTTGTTGCCTCAACCGGTGCAACATCGACCTGCACGGCAGGCTCGACAGCGGCAACATTCTCGGCAACCTGCGCTTCAACCGGCTTTTCCTGCACGATATCGGCTTTTACTGTTTCCAGATCCGCTGTTTCGGTTTCGCCGCCGGATTCGATAACGTCACCGCTCTCGCGCTCGCGACGATTCCGATTGCGGCCGCCGCGACGGCGACGACGAGGACGTTCCTCGCCTTGTTCAACGGCTTCATCGGCAGTATTGCCCGGGGCGATTGCCGCTTCCCCGGTCAGGGCTGGTGCAGCCGCTGCGGCAATGATGTTCGCAATTGCCGTTGCAGGCGGGGCAACCTTTGGCAGGTTTTCCTCCGGTTTGGCTTCCGCGACAGGCTCCTTGCGCTCTTCGCGCAACTGGCGCTGACGCTCGCTGCGTTCACGGCGATTCTCATCCGGTTCGCGTGGCGGGCGCGGGGGGCGTGCTGATTGTGCCGCTGCGGTTTCCGCGGGCTGCTTGACAGACTCTTCCCGCATCTCTGCACGAGCGGCGCCACGCTCTTCATTCTTGTTGCGGCCGCCACGACTGCGACCACGCTGGCCGCGGTTATTGCGCTCGCCGCGTTCATGCGAATGCGACGGTTTTTCCTCAACGACTGGTGCTGCCGGAACGATGGGCGCTATCGGCTTCGGGCGGAACAAGCCAAAAAGCCTGCTGAAGAAACCTTCCGCGGCGGGCGCGGCAATCACCGGGACGACTGGCGGGACTGCGTGCGGGACCGGTTTGCGTTCGACAATAGGGGCCGGCTGATCCGGCGTGATGCCTTTGACGACCGCTTCCTGGCGCGGCTTTTCTTCTTCTTTCTGACGCTTGCTGTAGCTGATATCCGTATCGGCCTGTTCGGCCATCGCATAACTGGCATGGCTTTCTTCCAGGCGCGGATCATCGTGCTTGATGCGTTCCAGCTTGTAGTGCGGTGTTTCAAGATGCTTGTTCGGAATCATGATGATCGTCACGCGATGGCGCGTTTCGATTTTCAGGATTTCACCGCGTTTTTCATTGAGCAGGAAAGCGGCTACGTCGACCGGCGCCTGAACGTGAATCGCGGCCGAATTTTCCTTCATCGCTTCTTCCTGGATAATGCGCAGGACCTGTAACGCGGAAGATTCGGTATCGCGGATATGCCCGGTGCCATTGCAGCGCGGACAAGTCACGTGGCTGCCTTCGGATAGTGACGGACGCAGGCGCTGGCGCGACAATTCCATCAGGCCGAAACGGGAAATCTTGCCCATCTGTACGCGGGCGCGATCGTAGCGTAGCGCATCCTTTAGGCGGGTTTCGACTTCACGCTGGTTCTTGGCGTTTTCCATGTCGATGAAATCGATCACGATCAGGCCGCCCAAGTCGCGCAGGCGCAACTGGCGGGCGACTTCCTCGGCCGCTTCCAGATTGGTGTTGAATGCGGTGGTTTCGATATCGCCACCGCGCGTGGCACGCGCCGAGTTGACATCGACCGACACCAGCGCTTCGGTGTGATCGATCACGATCGCGCCGCCGGATGGCAGCGGCACGGTACGCGAATAGGCGGTTTCGATCTGATGTTCAATCTGGAACCGCGAAAATAGCGGCACATCATCGCGATAGCGCTTGACGCGATGCACCATGTCCGGCATCACATGGCTCATGAACTGCTGGGCCTGTTCGAAGATATCGTCGGTATCAATCAGAATTTCGCCGATATCCGGCTGGAAATAATCGCGGATAGCGCGGATGACCAGCGATGATTCCTGGTAAATCAGGAAGGCGCCCGACGCGGATTTGCCAGCGCCTTCAATCGCGCGCCACAATTGCATCAGGTAATTGAGATCCCATTGCAATTCGTCGATATTGCGGCCAATACCGGCAGTGCGTGCAATGACCGACATGCCGGATGGCAGGTCGAGCTTGTCCATGGTTTCACGTAATTCCTGGCGTTCTTCGCCTTCAACCCGGCGCGATACGCCGCCGCCGCGTGGATTGTTCGGCATCAATACCAGATAGCGGCCAGCCAGTGAAATGAAGGAGGTCAGGGCTGCGCCCTTATTGCCGCGCTCTTCCTTTTCGACCTGCACGATGATTTCCTGCCCCTCGCGCAACGCTTCCTTGATCGATGCATTGCGGACATCTATACCTTCCTTGAAATAGGTACGAGCGACTTCCTTGAACGGCAAAAAACCGTGGCGCTCTTCGCCGTAATTGATAAAGCAGGCTTCCAGCGACGGTTCGATGCGGGTGATAATGCCTTTATAGATATTGGACTTGCGTTGTTCGCGCCCGCTGGTTTCGATATCGATATCGATGAGTTTTTGCCCATCGACAATGGCCACACGCAGCTCTTCCTGTTGCGTGGCATTAAACAACATGCGTTTCATTTTATATTTGCTCCGCGACCCGAAGGTCAACACTGCTGCGGATAATGTGCTCTTTCATTCACGAAACGACAGAAAGCGGATTGCTTTCGGGGCCGAGTGGGTGCAAATAATTACAGCGATCATTTTGCTATCGCGCGTATTCGCAATGACACAGCGCCCAAAAAAACGCGTTTCCATGGTTCATCAGCGGTGAAGCAGATCATCTGTTGCAGCAAAAGTATCGGGATGTACGCTGGAACGGAATACTTGGGAGGGAATTGCCTTGGCGTGCAGCAAAACGGCGCAAATGCGCTTTGCCGTAACGGGCGCGGATGAAGCCGATCACGATGCCGAGCACATACCCGATCTGCGCTGCGCCGCACGTCTCGCGTAATTCGAGCGCATGAGTGCAACTTCAGACGGTGAGCAGCTTGGTGAGCCGAACAAAACATGGGTTCAGCAAAATCGGCAAACGGGTTCGACCACATCAACCAGCAAGCTTCCGTACATCAGGAGAGCTTGCCGGATTTATATCCATACAATCCAAATAATCTTGTCCCGCATTCATGCGCGTTATCCGATTGCAACAACGGTGCAACCCTGACTCGCGGAAGAATGATGCGTACACATCTTTCTCATCGAATTTGCAAAATGGCGAGGCCGATAGAGACGCCCCTGTGTAGAATGTGCTTTTTATTCTTACACGCGTCGCAGCGTAACAACCACTGCGCAGCAATTATATATTCAAAATGAAGGACTTAGCGATATTTCCCGGGAAAGCTTCTGAAATATCCCCACTTTCCCGCCCGGCGCAAGTTCCTCCACAGGTGCAACGGCTTGCAATTTCCGATGAAGAGGCAGGACAGAGAATTGATAATTTTCTGCTGCGCATTTGCAAGGGCGTGCCTAAGAGCCACATTTATCGGGTATTGCGATCTGGCGAAGTACGCGTTAATAAAGGCCGCGTCGATCAGACGTACCGCCTGGAAGAAGGCGATATTGTCCGTATTCCTCCGATAAGGATGACGGAGAAAGCCCCCCAAGTTGTTCCGGGCGCCGAATTCAGGATACTTTTGGAAGATAACCATTTGCTGGTAATCGACAAGCCGGCTGGCGTTGCCGTGCATGGCGGCTCCGGCGTGAGCTATGGTGTGATTGAACAATTGCGTGCAGCGCGGCCCGAGGCGAAATTCCTGGAACTGGTACATCGTCTTGACCGGGAAACCTCTGGTGTCTTGTTACTCGCAAAAAAACGCTCCGCGCTGATCAATCTGCATGAGCAAATGCGTAGCGGACAAACAGACAAACGTTATTTGGTATTGGTACATGGGGATTGGAAAAACCGCAAGCAACATATCAAATTGCCTTTATTTAAATACAACACGCCGGATGGGGAGCGCCGCGTCAGGGTACAGTCGGATGGAATGGCGTCGCACACGATTTTTACGCTACTGCGAAAATACGAAACTTTTGCCTTGCTGGAAGCGGAGTTGAAAACCGGCCGAACGCACCAGATACGCGTGCATCTTGCTTCTAGCGGTTTTGCGATCGCGGGCGACGACAAGTATGGCGATTTTGCCTTGAATCGGTCTTTGCAAAAAGCGGAAAATGACCGTATTGCCTTAAAGCGCATGTTCTTACATGCCCATCAGATCACTTTCCTGCACCCGGAAACCGGCAAGCCAGTAACGTTGAATGCACTTTTGCCGCCTGAATGCGAACAATTCCTGAAAAGCTTGAAGCAAACATCATCGTGAGATCGTGAGAAAGTGAGGCCAAAAAAGTGCACGTGATGGAAAAATCTAATTCAAAATGAATTGACGCAATGACAAGGAGATGACGAGAAAATCGTCGCGATACATGAGCAAAAAGCAATTCGACTTTATCGTATTCGATTGGGATGGCACATTGATGGATAGCACGGCAACCATTGTCAAGTGCATCCAGGCAGGCGCAAAAGATCTTGGCTTGCCAATACCAGACTACAAAAGCGCATCTCATGTAATAGGTTTAAGCTTGCAAGATGCAATGCAGGCGGTGCTGCCGGATCTTGATCCAAAATATTATCCGCGCATGGTGGAGCGATATCGATATCACTATCTGATAAAGGACCATGACTTGACGCTATTTGATGGCGTACGGGAAATGCTGACGGAATTGTCGCATTTGGGATATTTTCTTGCAGTTGCCACCGGCAAAAGCCGCGTGGGACTGAATCGTGCGCTCGACTCGGTCAAACTGCTGTCTCTTTTCGACGCAACCCGCTGCGCCGATGAGACGTTTTCAAAGCCGCATCCGGCCATGCTCCATGAGCTGACGCGTGAATTGGGCCAGGATATGCATCGTACGGTAATGATCGGCGATACGACTCACGACCTGCAAATGGCGCGCAATGCCGGCGCTGCCGGGATCGCGGTACAGTATGGCGCGCATCCTGAACAAGAGTTGCGTGAACTTGATCCATTGTATTCGGCAAATTCGGTTCGGGATCTGCATGCCTGGCTGATTGATCATGCATGATGCAAATCCGGAAGACGAATTGACAATGTCCGAAGAGCTCATTCCCATTTGTGCATCTGCCGATCTGGTGAATGGAGGTAAAGGCGTGCGCTTTCCCGTTACCGCTTTTGGCGAAGACACGACGGGATTCGCCGTACGATACAACAGCATCGTTTACGCTTACCTGAATCGATGCGCACATGTACCGATCGAGCTCGACTGGGCGCAAGGAGAGTTTTTTGAATCCAGCGGATTGTATTTGATGTGTTCGACGCATGGCGCCATTTATGCGCCAGAAAGCGGACGATGCATGGGAGGTCCGTGTCGGGGCGGTCGTTTGCGCCCCATCATGATCAGCGAAAAAAATAACCAGATATTCTGGCAACCAGATCAATATATCAGGCCGGCAAGAGCATAAGCTCATGCAGAGTCAAATGAGTGGAAAATGAGTAACGAAAATTTTGAAAATACGCCACAAGACCCCTTATCACAGCCGTCTGCACCGGGATATCAGAAATCCAGTGATGGCACAGTGAAAAAGGAAGGGTGGGAGCGCGAACTGATTGAGAAGCTTGCATTTGCTTCGTTGCGAGAACAACGCGCACGCCGGCACTGGAGCATTTTTTTCAAACTTGTCATGGTGGGCATGATTGCATTCGGACTATGGCTGGCATTTGACTTTAGCAGCTCGGAAATCGAGCAGTTCGGTCCCCATACCGCATTGATAGAAATCGATGGAACGATTGAGGCGAACGGACCTGGCGCGGCCAGTACGGTAATCCCGGCGCTTGACAGAGCCTATGCGGATGCTGGCTCCGTCGGCATCATTTTGCATATCAATAGCCCTGGCGGCAGCCCGGTCCAGGCAGGAATGATTAATGACGAGATAGCTCGTTTGCGTAAGGATTATCCACAAAAGCCGATCTATGTTGTAGTTGATGAAATCTGTGCATCGGGCGGTTATTATATTGCTGCAGCGGCAGACAGAATCTATGTTAACAAGGCAAGCATTGTTGGCTCGATCGGCGTATTGATGGATGGATTTGGTTTCACCGGCCTGATGGAAAAACTGGGTATTGAGCGACGTTTAATGACGGCAGGTGAAAACAAGGGTTTCATGGACCCTTTCAGCCCTCAGTCACTCAAACAGAAAGATTACGCACAACAAATGCTGAATGAAATCCATGAGCAATTCATCAATGTAGTCAGGCAAGGGCGCGGTAAGCGGCTCAAGGAATCTCCGGAAGTATTTTCCGGTTTGTTCTGGAGCGGCGCCAAGGCAATCGAGATGGGTTTGGCAGATGGTTTCGGAACGGTAGACAGTGTTGCGCGGGAAGTACTTAAAGCAGAAGATATTGTAGACTACACCGAACATGAGGGCTTGCCGGAGCGGGTATTGAAAAAATTTGGTGCAGCAGTAGGCGCTGGTGCCGTAAAGGCTGGCTGGAGTGGCATAAGACCAAGTATTCACTGATTTATTGATGTATTGCAGTTTCGTTCATTGTGGCAGCCGAAATCTGCCTAAATCTACCTGATTAATAAGAGAAAGATCAGAATAAAGAATAGCGATACTCAATTTATACCGCGCGCCATATTATGCTTGATAATTAAAGCATGCAATTTCTGATCCAATCCGTATAACGGATACGCAAATAAAGTAAGAAGCAGTAATGCTGCTATCGTTTAATACCTTGTAACTTTAAAAGTTTGGCGTATATTGAAACTTACGTGTACTCTTCTGAAAGGAAGTGGTTATCGAGCGTGAATGTACTCTGATACCGACGAGCTGATTACCGCATTGATAATGCGGTATTAAAGAGTCTCAGACTCTTTAAAGTTGTCCCGTTCGGGGGCAAACAAAACGGCGGCGCAATACCGCCGTTTTGCATTTCTGATTATTTTGCAAGAAACAGGAATACTGTTGGTTTTTTGTGAAAATCCTGCGTCTTCCCTAAAGCGATATTACTCTTCCATATTGCTGCTGTTTGGGTATTGATTACTTCAGAATTCAATGTCAAATCGGTTGCCACGCATATTAACGTGTCTGCGCGACAGGTTGTTGCAAGCGCATCCAGCAAGCTGGTATTGCGATAGGGCGTTTCAATGAATAATTGCGTTTGCTTTTCCTGCCGCGATCGGTTTTCAAGCTCCCTGATGCGCTTCATGCGCTGGTTTACATCCACTGGCAAATAACCGTTGAATGCGAAACTCTGACCGTTGAGGCCGCTTGCCATAAGAGCAAGCAAAAGAGACGATGGGCCGACCAGAGGTTTGACCGGGATAGTGTTCATATGCGCCAGGCGTACAAGATTCGCTCCTGGATCGGCCACAGCTGGCACTCCTGCTTCTGATATCAAACCGGCATCCCGGCCGTTCAAAAGTGGGCTCAATAAAGCAGGCAGCGCGGAATCCGATGTATTGATATTGAGTTCATCAATTTGGATTTCCTGTAACGGTTTTACAAGCGGATGGTTCAATGACACAAGTTTAAGGAATGCACGCGCCGTCTTTGCATTTTCGGCGATAAAGTAATCCAGCCTCGCGGTAATTGCCTGTACATTATTCGGGATAACTAGTGCCAATGGCTCGTCTGTCGCCGAATCGGCTTGACCCAATGTATTAGGAATAAGGTACAGAGTGCCTGGCATGTTGTTTGATATATGGCAATGAATATTGAATGCGAATCTACTTAGCGGGAAAAGAGTTTTATGCCGGTGCGACGAAGCATTGTCGTCAAGGCAATCAACGGCAATCCTGTCAATGCAGTTGGATCGGTACTTTCAATTTTATCAATGAGAGTAATCCCCAATCCTTCATTTTTTGCGCTTCCGGCACAATCATATGGTTGCTCGATGCGCAAATAGGCCTCCAGGTCATCGTCCGGCAAATCGCGAAAAGTTACAAAAGTCTGTATATTTTCGCGCTGTACGATATGTTCATGAGTGCTTTTTCGGCTATCCAGCAAACAAAGTGCTGTATGAAAAATCACTTTGCGACCTCGCATTTTTTGTAATTGTCTCAACGCATTCTCATGACAGCCGGGTTTACCTATTTGCTCGCCACCTAATGTCGCGACCTGATCGGACCCAATTACAAGTGACTCTGGCACTTCCTCGGATACTGCCGCCGCCTTCATTTCCGCGAGGCGCAACGCAGTTGTTTCCGGTGATTCTTCCGGCCGAGGGGTTTCATCAATGTGCGGCGCAATCACATCAAATGTGAGCTGTAACCGCGAAAGCAATTCCTTGCGGTACCTTGAGCTTGAAGCCAAGATCAGACGGGGTTGTAGGGGGGAACAAGGCATTATTTGATAGTCATTTAAACAATCATTCAACAAAAAAAACCAAGGCTTTGACGAGTAAGGAAAAAGGCTGTTATTATCTCAGGTTTTCCAGAGTCAGCTTTAATTTATGCATCCTTCTGTGATCGACGCCTTTGAATTTTGTCGGCTCAAGGAGCGGCGTGAAGATGCCATTCCGGTGGCCGAGCTGGTTCGGCTGAAGGAGGATACGGCTGATCAGTCGGGTATCGTTCACTGGATTTTACAAGGGGGAAGCGACAATTTTGGGCATCCAATGTTGACGCTTTCGATCTCCGGTACGGTGAAGCTGATGTGTCAACGGTGCTTGACATCATTTGCATTCGATATTAGCTCGGAATCCACGCTGATTCTTGCAAAAAATGAGGCAAATGTCGATGAAATCGACGTTTTGCTGGCAGATGAGAGTGTGGATATTATTGTCGGCTCTGATGCAATGAATATCGCTGAATTAATTGAAGACGAAGCCTTGCTTGCGTTGCCATTATCGCCGAAGCACGATATTTGTCCGGATAAGGCAGCGCTGAATGCCTTGGAACGCACGGAAAAGGTATCGCCGTTTGCGGTGCTGAAGAACACCAAGCACTAGCCGAATATTTTCGAATTGTGTTTGAATATAGGCTGGTAAGGAATATCAGTAGAGGTAGATAGTGCAAGAATTCCCGGTTTGGCGGCGAGCTGGCCCGGATGTGTTAAAATTCAAGAACTTAAGGTTTAGGAGTTATCATGGCTGTTCAACAAAATAAAAAGTCCCCATCGAAGCGTGGCATGCACCGTTCCCACGATTTTCTGGTTGCTCCGCAATTGGCTGTTGAGCCAACTACTGGCGAAACGCATCTACGCCATCACATCAGTGCAAACGGCTACTATCGCGGTCGTAAAGTTCTGAAGACCAAAAACGACGAGTAATTTTTTTCGTTGTCTCACATCACAAAAGCGGCGCGACGAGTTGCAGAACTTGGCGCCGTTTTTCATATGCCAAGCTGCGCATTGCGTCATTTGAATCAAGCCGGATGGGGCCCACAATGTGATTGGGGCAAGGCGCTGAATCAAAATAATGACAATCAAAATTTCCATTGACTGCATGGGCGGAGATCATGGCCTATCGGTTACTATCCCCGCCGCCATCTCGTTCATCAATCGCGAACCTGAGGCCGAATTGATATTGGTTGGGCCGGAAAACACGGTTCGAGCCGAATTGAAAAAATACAGGATGGATGGGCATTCGCGTCTGTCAATAGTCCAGGCGGCAGAAGTCGTTGCGATGGATGACTCGCTGGAAATCGCATTGCGCCGCAAGAAAGATTCTTCGATGCGGGTGGCAATCAATCTGGTAAAGCTAGGTGAGGCTCATGTCTGCGTCTCTGCTGGCAATACCGGTGCACTGATGGCGATCTCCCGCTATGTGCTGAAAACGATTCCGGGCGTGGACCGCCCCGCAATCTGCGGGCTGATTCCCAATCAGAAGGGGCGTCCTACCTATATGCTGGACCTGGGGGCAAATGTCGATTGCGGGCCGCAGCATTTGCATCAGTTTGCGCTGATGGGATCGGCATTGGTCTCGGCCATGGAGAACAAGGCAAAACCAACGGTGGGCCTGCTCAACGTCGGAGAGGAAGATATCAAGGGAAACGATATCGTCAAGCAAACGGCAGCGCTGCTACATACCGACCACGAAAAAGGCATTCTCAATTTTTACGGTAACGTCGAAGGTAACGATATATTTCGGGGGACAACCGACATTGTCGTATGTGACGGTTTTGTCGGCAATGTTGTACTCAAGGCCTCCGAAGGACTGGGTCGTTTCTTCAAAGTCGTCCTGACCGCCGAATTCAAGAGTAATTTCCTCAACATGCTGGGCGCATTGCTTGCACGTCGCGCGTTGAAATCAATTTCCCAGCGCATGAATCCATCCCGTTACAATGGTGCCGGCTTGCTGGGATTGCGTGGACTTGTCTTCAAAAGTCATGGCGGTGCAGACACCTACGGTTATGAGTGGGCTATCCAGCGCGCTTTCGATGCTGCAAAACATGATGTATTGTCGCGTATTTCGATGGCGATAGCAGAATTGATGCCGCAATCAGAAGGACTGATAACATCAGAAAATTCCACCGTGAAGAACTAAACGAATAGAAAATGGCATGACTCTCTATAGCAAAATCATTGGTACCGGCAGTTATCTACCGCCGAAGCGCGTGACCAATCATGATCTCGCCATTCAATTGGCAGAAAAGGGAATCGAAACCTCGGATGAGTGGATTGTGTCGCGCAGCGGTATTTCAGCGCGACATTATGCGGAGCCTGGTATCCAGTCCAGCGATCTTGCTGTGGAAGCGTCGAAGCGAGCGCTGGAAATGGCGGGACTGACTACGAACGATATTGATCTGATTATTGTGGCAACTTCGACACCGGATCATTTTGGCAGTTTTCCGAGCACGGCTTGCATCGTGCAGCAAAAGCTTGGCATTCGTAATGGCGGTGCTGCGTTTGATGTACAGGCAGTCTGCAGCGGCTTCATTTATGGCGTGTCGATTGCGGACAATTTTATCAAGTCGGGCGCGTACAAGAACGCCTTGGTTATTGGTACCGAAGTATTTTCCCGAATACTGAATTTTGAAGACCGCACTACCTGCGTGTTATTCGGAGACGGCGCAGGTGCGATCGTACTGACTGCATCGCAAGAACCTGGCATTCTTGCCACCAAGTTGCATGCCGACGGAAGCCATGCGAATATCCTTTGTGTGCAGGGCAGTATCAATGGCGGTGTACTAGAAGGCAGCGCATTCCTGTATATGGATGGCCCAGCGGTATTCAAGCTGGCTGTATCCGTGCTCGACAAGGTGGCGCATGAAGCATTGGCAGTGGCAGAAATGAATCCATCGCAAATTGATTGGCTGATTCCGCACCAGGCGAATATCCGCATCATGCAGGGCACCACAAAAAAGCTCGGCATACCGATGGAGAAGATGGTAGTCACCGTCGACCAGCATGGTAACACTTCCGCAGCATCGATACCGCTGGCCCTAGATACTGCTGTCCGCGACGGGCGCATCAAGCCGGGGCAAAACGTAATGATGGAAGGCGTTGGAGGTGGCTTTACCTGGGGTGCGGTACTCGCACGAATATAATAATTCCATGAATTGAGAGGGTAGGGTTTCGCGCAACGGCCTCTTTGCCCTTAACAAATTGGAAGGCGGGGCAGAGCCTGTAGGAGCCGCGCAGCGCGATAAATCATTCTGTCTTCAACAAATTAAAAATGACCAAATTCGCATTCGTTTTTCCTGGCCAAGGCTCACAGAGTATCGGCATGTTGAATGGCTTCAATGATAACGCCATCGTAAAGCAGACTGTGGTAGAAGCGTCCGATGCGCTGCAGTTTGATCTTGGCAAGCTTATTGCGGAAGGGCCGAAGGAAGATCTTGATCTGACGGTCAATACCCAGCCGGTAATGCTGACTGCCGCAATTGCGATATATCGAGCGTGGCTTGCCGCTGGCGGCAAGCAGCCGACGATGGTTGCCGGACATAGTCTCGGTGAATACTCTGCGCTGGTTGCCGCTGGCGTTATCGCGTTCAAGGATGCTGTGCCGCTGGTACGTTTCCGTGCTCAGGCCATGCAGGAAGCTGTGCCAGTTGGGCAAGGGGGCATGGCGGCAATCCTCGGTTTATCGGATGAGGATGTGCATGCGGCTTGTGCAGACGCTGCACAAGGAGAAATTGTTGAAGCAGTTAATTTCAATGCGCCAGCGCAAGTAGTAATTGCAGGCAGCAAGACTGCTGTCGAACGCGCATGCGGATTTGCCAAGGCCAGAGGTGCCAAACGAGCATTGCCTTTGCCAGTATCTGCCCCATTTCATTCATCGTTGTTGATGCCTGCATCGCAACGATTGCGCGAATATTTGGTGAATTTAACTTTCAGTGCACCGAAAATTCCAGTAATCAACAACGTTGATGTGGCAGCTGTTAATGATCCAGTAGACATCAAGGATGCATTGGTGCGACAAGCCGCCAACCCGGTGAGGTGGGTAGAGACAATCCGGAAAATGCATGCAGATAACATAACGCATGTAGTGGAATGTGGACCCGGAAAGGTGTTGGCTGGACTGACAAAGCGCATTAGCAGTGAATTGACAGGCGAAGCGATTTTTGATCAGGTTTCCCTCGATAAAGTATTGGAGTTATTGAAGTGAACATGCAAAACTCGAATTTGAATAACCAGATTGCACTGGTCACCGGCGCTTCACGCGGTATCGGGCAGGCAATTGCACGAGAGCTGGCAAAACAGGGAGCTAAAGTTATTGGCACTGCGACCACGCAAGCGGGCGCTGTTGCAATTTCCGACTACTTGAACGCAATTCATCCCGCGTGCGGAAAAGGCATCGTGTTGAATGTCAATGATGCCGCAGGCTGCGCAGCGGCAATCGAGCTGATTCAAAAAGAATTCGGCAGCATAGCGATCCTGGTCAATAATGCGGGCATAACCCAAGATCAGCTTGCCATGCGCATGAAAGACGAGGAATGGGATACAGTCATTGCGACCAATCTTACCGCGGTTGCGCGTCTGTCGCGCGCAGTGCTGCGCGGGATGATGAAGGCCAAGCACGGACGTATCATCAATATCACATCGGTAGTCGGATCGACAGGTAATCCGGGGCAGATGAACTATGCTGCTGCAAAGGCCGGTGTAGCCGGAATGAGCCGTGCATTGGCGCGCGAAATCGGCAGTCGCAACATCACTGTCAATTGCATCGCGCCTGGATTCATCGACACCGACATGACGAAAGCGCTGACCGAACACCAGATGACGGCCTTATTGGAACAAATTCCGCTCGGCCGATTCGGTTTACCTGAAGATATTGCGGCGGCGGCAGCTTTCCTTGCTTCACCGCAAGCAGCCTACATTACCGGTACAACCTTACATGTTAATGGTGGCATGTACATGAGTTAATGGGAGAAGGTTGTTTTTGATTGTAAATTAATCGTTGTTGAGAACAAAAGCTGAAAATGAATTTTCGATGCGCAAACCTGATAAAATGCGCGCACTTTCTACCACCACCCACTGGAGCCATAACATGTCCGATATCGAACAACGCGTTAAGAAAATCGTCGCTGAACAACTGGGCGTCGCCGAAGCTGACATCAAGATTGAGTCCTCCTTCGTCGATGATCTCGGCGCCGATTCACTTGACACAGTTGAACTCGTGATGGCACTGGAAGATGAGTTCGAAATGGAAATCCCTGACGAGCAAGCTGAAAAAATCACGACAGTGCAGCAGGCGATCGATTACGCCAAGGCGCACGTCAAGGCATAATTGTTTTGTTCGACTTTAGGAGATCCGCTTGATCCGTTCGCGTCAACGCCGCGTCGTCATTACCGGCCTGGGTTGCGTCTCGCCGATTGGCAATACTGTTGCCCAATCATGGGAGGCGCTAACAGCAGGAAAATCCGGGATTGCGACAATCACCAAATTTGATGCTACTCCTTTCTCCACGCATTTCGCCGGAGAAGTCAAAGGCTTCAATATTGAAGACTATATCCCTGCCAAGGAAGCGCGCCATATGGATACGTTTATCCATTACGGTATGGCAGCCGGCATACAGGCGATGCAGGATTGCGGAGTAGTGGTTACCGATGCCAATGCAGAACGGATCGGCGTTATTATCGGCTCCGGTATTGGCGGCCTGCCTTTGATCGAAGAGACGCACGCCGAATTGGCAAGCCGTGGCCCGCGCAGGATTTCGCCATTTTTCGTACCGGCTTCCATCATCAACATGATTTCCGGCCACCTTTCGATCAAATACGGCTTGAAAGGTCCGAATCTCGCGATAGTGACTGCCTGCACTACTGGCTTGCACTGCATCGGCGCAGCGGGCCGCTTGATTGAATATGGCGATGCCGATGTCATGATCGCAGGCGGTGCGGAGTCGACCATATCGCCGCTGGGATTGGGCGGGTTCGCTTCGGCACGCGCGTTATCTTCACGCAATGATGATCCGGCGACTGCTTCTCGCCCCTGGGACAAGGACCGTGATGGCTTTGTGCTGGGCGAGGGTGCCGGCGTAATGGTGCTGGAAGAATACGAGCATGCAAAAGCGCGCGGCGCCAGAATTTACGCGGAGTTGCTTGGATTCGGCATGAGTGCCGATGCGCATCACATGACCGCGCCGCTGGAAGATGGCAGTGGGGCGCGTCGCTGCATGATTGCGGCGATGAAGAATGCAGAAATCAATCCCGATCAGGTGGATTATGTGAATGCACATGGCACATCGACACCTTTGGGCGACATCGCGGAAACGATAGCAATCAAGAGCACCCTTGGCGATCATGCAAAAAAAATCGTGGTTAATTCCACGAAATCCATGACAGGTCATCTGTTGGGCGGTGCTGGCGGGCTGGAGTCCGTATTCACGGTATTGGCATTGCATCAGCAACTATCTCCACCAACCACCAATATTTTCAACCAGGATCCGGTATGCGATTTGGACTACTGCGCCAATGCGGCACGTGACATGCCAATCAATATCGCTGTAAAAAACTCGTTTGGCTTCGGCGGTACGAACGGGACTCTCATTTTCGGTAAAATCTGATCTTTGTCCGTCCGCTTTCGATGCGGACGGATGTCATTTTCACTTCCTTATCATGACTATCGCGGTATCTACCGTGGTCAAGCCATCCAGGATTTTGCTCGGCATGTCATGTGGCATGTACATTGGCATTATTTTTATCGGCTGGATGGTCGGATCGGGGCAGTTGGGAAATCTGGCTTTCGCGTATCGCATTGCACTTGCTGCAGTGTGCCTTCTCATGGCCCTTGCCGCTTTTTATTACACTGTCCAAACAAGAAAAACACACCATATTGATATTTCCGGTATCGGGCAAATCCGATTGGGGGAATATAGCGCATTAGCTGACTCCTTTTTTCAGGCCCATTCATCGCATGGCCGAGATGGCGGAGAAGTAGTCAACCTGATGGATGATTCGACATTGTGGCCGTTTTTGCTGCTTCTGAGATTAAGATCTGAAGACCAGCAAATAAAGGTATTGCCGATTCTGCCGGATAGCGTCAAGGATGGCGAGTTTCGGGCGTTATCGGTTGCGATCCGCTGGATTGCCGCGCACAATAATTTGGCGGAACACAGGATTTTGTGAACATGTTGAATCCATGATTGAACTTAATGCATTTCTCTCGGTCAACTATTCATAGCGCGTGAATATTGCCGAAGATCAAGGGAACGGGGATTGACGACAGAACGCGATATTGATCAACTGCTTGTCGAACGTGTGCAGCGTGGCGACAAAAAAGCGTTCGAGCTGTTAGTGATCAAGTACCAGAGAAAATTGATGCGGCTAGTGTCGCGGCTTGTTCGCGACCAAGCTGAAGCCGAAGATGTAGTACAGGAGGCATTTATCAAGGCGTATCGGGCGTTGCCGCAATTTCGCGGAGATTCTGCGTTCTATACCTGGTTGTATAGAATTGGAATCAATACTGCGAAAAACTATCTGGTAACGCAGGGGCGACGAGCACCGACTTCAACAGAGGCGGACGCTGAAGAAGCAGAAACTTTCGATGATGGAGAACACCTAAGAGACATTAATACGCCGGAATCCATGATGGCGACAAAACAAATTGCCGAAACGGTCAATGTCGCGATGGATGCACTGCCTGAGGAGTTGCGTATCGCAATTACGTTGCGCGAAATCGAAGGTTTGAGCTACGATGAGATCGCAGAGGCAATGGGATGTCCGATCGGCACCGTGCGAAGCAGGATTTTTCGGGCGCGTGAGGCGATTGCTGAAAAATTGCGGCCTCTGCTTGGTACAGCAATCGATAAGCGCTGGTAGATAGTAGCAATAAGAATGATGCATAAAACCGCCTTGGCTTGTGCGAGATCGCAATGAATACCAGGAACATGACTCACGAACAGATATCCGCATTTGTCGATAGCGAATTGGCTGACGAAAAAATCGATGCGGCATTGGCTGCCGCACGCACCTCGGATGGCCGCGTAACTTGGGATCTGTATCATCAGATCGGTGATACGTTGCGTTCAAGCGACATGGCATTTGAAATGCGCCCGGATTTTTCGGCGCGACTGATGATGCGACTGGAGCAAGAGCCTGCGATTGTTGCTCCGGTTGCTGTTTCTGAAAGCAAGCGGCATGGGCACACTGGATCGGCAACGATTGCGGGGCATCCCGGCAAAAGGCGCTTCATGCTGCAGGGTATGGCCGCGGCACTTGCGATTGCAACGCTGGCATTGGTTTTCGCACCGCAGATAATGACGACAATGAAAGGGGCGCCGACGGGGAATGCATCGAGCGTCATCGCTTCCGCGAATCAGGGTATCTCGTCGGCATCAGATAACATGCGTGTGGCGGTCCGCCAGGAAGACGTGCTGAGAGATCCCGGCATAGATGAGTATTTGCTGGCGCATCAACGTTTTTCTCCTTCTGTGTATAGCACTGCGCAATATGCGCGTTCAGCCACATTCGCGACTGACTCTGACAAGTAAACTATGCGGCAGACATTGCTTTTGTTCAGGTTTGTCGTTGTTATCTCTTCTTTCATTGCATTTTCCGCCCACGCCCAGAATAGCAATTCACAAGTTGACAGGCGTGATGCGCAAGGATGGCTGAAAAAAATTCAGACCGGCGCGCACAAGCTCAATTTTTCGGGAATCTTCGTCTATCAGCAGGGCAGCCAGGTTCGCACTTCGCGCATTACGCATGTGCTGAATGGAAAAAACGAACTTGAAAAACTCGAAATTCTGGATGGCAAGCCACGTGAATATATTCGCAATAATGAAGAAATTATTTACTATGTGCCGGAAACGCAGACTCTGCTCATTGAAAAACGGGTAGCACAGGATGTATTTCCTGCGATTCTTGCAGCCAACCCTTCCGATCTGTCAAGCTACTACGATATCCATAAGGGCATGACGGGGCGCGTTGCCGGCTTTGATTGCCAGGTGATTGTTCTGGAGCCGAAGGATAAATTTCGTTACGGCTACAAGCTATGGGCAGAAAAAGCGAGTGGCCTGCTGCTGCGGGCGCAAACGGTAGACGAAAATAACGAAGTCGTGGAGCAAATTGCATTCACGCAAATCCAGATTGGCAATATTGACCGTGATCACGTCAAACCAAGCTTTTCCAATACCAGCGGCTGGCGTGTGGAAAATAT
>DATEZO010000140.1:0-3897 GCA_035255485.1 Burkholderiaceae bacterium | reverse complement strand
TGTCGCCGAAACCTCGCTCACCGTGCCCGGCATCCGCTACGTGGTCGATGCCGGCCTGGCGCGGGTGAAGCGTTACAGCTACCGCAACAAGGTCGAGCAATTGCAGATCGAGCCGGTCGCGCAATCGGCGGCCAACCAGCGTGCCGGCCGCTGCGGCCGTGTCGCGGCGGGCGTCTGCATCCGGCTGTATGAGGAACAGGATTATCTGCAGCGGCCGAAGTTTACCGACCCGGAAATCCTGCGCTCGTCATTGGCGGCGGTCATCCTGCGCATGAAATCCTTGCGCCTGACCGATGTCGAAACCTTCCCGTTCATCGAACCGCCGCCCGGACGCGCCATTGCTGACGGCTACCAGTTGCTGCAGGAGCTGGGTGCGGTGGACGAGAGCAATCAGCTGACGCCGCTCGGCCGGCAACTGGCGAAGCTGCCGCTGGACCCGCGTGTTGGCCGCATGATCCTGGCCGCGCGCGACAATGCGTGCCTGACCGAAATGCTGATCATCGCGGCGGCGCTATCGGTGCAGGACCCGCGCGACCGGCCGCTGGAAGCGCAGGGCGCGGCCGACAACGCGCACAAGAAGTTCGCCGACGACAAATCGGAATTCCAGAGCTACCTGAAAATCTGGAAATGGTTCGAGGACGCCATCGAGCACAAGAAGTCCAACAAGCAGCTGCAGGAAAACTGCCGCGCCAACTTCCTGTCGCAGTTGCGCCTGCGCGAATGGCGCGATGTGCATTCGCAGCTGCTGACCATCGTGCGGGAGCAGGGCTGGCGGCTGAACGAAGCGCCGGCGACCTATGAGCAATTGCATACGGCGCTGCTGGTCGGCCTGCTCGGCAATATCGGTTTCAAGGCGGAGGACGAGCCGCATTACCTGGGCGCGCGCGGCATCAAGTTCTACATCTGGCCCGGCTCCACGCTTTCGAAAAAGGCCGGCAAATGGATCATGGCGGCGGAACTCGTCGATACCACGCGTCTCTATGCGCGTTGCATCGCCCAGATTCAGCCGGAATGGCTGGAGCGCATCGGCGGCCATCTGCTCAAAAAGTCCTATGGCGAGCCACGCTGGGAAAAGCGCGCGGCGCAGGTGACCGCATCCGAGCGCGCCACGCTGTACGGCCTGGTCGTCTACAGCCAGCGGCGGATCAACTACGGCGCGATCAATCCGCAGGAGGCGCGCGAGATTTTCATTCGCGATGCGCTGGTGGCGGGGGAATTCGACACTCGCGCGCCGTTCCTGGCGCATAACCAGAAGCTGGTGCGCGAGATCGAAAACCTGGAGCACAAGTCGCGCCGGCTTGACGTGCTGGTCGACGAGCAGCTGATTGCGGCTTTTTATGACAAGCTGATTCCGGCCGATATTCACAACGGCATCGCCTTCGAGAAATGGCACAAGGACGCCACCGCGAAGCACCCGAAGCTCTTGTACCTGAACCGCGACGATCTGATGCGGCACGAAGCGGCGGGGGTGACGACCGACCTGTTCCCGAAGCAAATGACGGTGGCGGGCATCCCGATGCAGCTGTCGTACCATTTCGAGCCCGGCGCGGCGCGCGACGGCGTGACCCTGACGGTGCCGCTGTATGCGCTGAACCAAGTGTCGCTGGACCGCTGCGAATGGCTGGTGCCCGGCATGCTGAAGGAAAAGACGCACCTGCTCTTGAAGTCGCTGCCGCAGAAACTGCGCCGCCATTGCGTGCCGCTGCCCGAATATGCGGCCGGCTTCTGCGACCGCATCGAGGAGCGCAAGAGCTTCGGCAAGGGCAATCTGCTCGATGCCGTGATCGCCGATGTGCGCGAACAGAAGAGCCTCATGGTCAAGACGAGCGATTTCAAGCTGGAGACCTTGCCGGCGCATCACTTCATGAATTTCAAGGTAATCGACGAGCATGGCCGCCAACTGGACATGGGACGCAATCTGGCGGCGCTGCAGGCGGAGTTCGGCGGGCAGGCAAGGCAGAGTTTCCAAAAAATCGCCGCCAACTCCCCTCTATCGCAAGCGGGAGAGGGGCAGGGGAAGAGGGTGGGCGCAAGAGAGCAGGTCGTGGCGGGTACCCTCTCCCCAACTCTCTCCCGCTTGCGGGAGAATGAGAACATCGGGGCTGTGGCGCCGCAACACGAAAACCTGACTTCCTGGTCCTTCGGCGAACTGCCCGAACTGCTGGAAATCCAGCAGGGAAAACAGACCTTGATCGGCTTTCCCGCGCTGGTGGACAAGGGCACGCATTGCAACCTCGAAGTATTCGACGATCCGAACGAGGCGGCGCGCATCCATCATGCCGGCCTGCGTCGCCTGTTCACGCTGCAACTGAAGGAGCAGCTCAAGTACCTTGAAAAGAACATTCCGGGCCTGCAGCAGATGGGCATGCAATTCATGGCGCTTGGCTCGCAGGAGGAATTGCGCGACCAGATCATCCAGGCCGGGCTCGATCGGGCCTGCCTGCAGGAACCGCTACCGAAGAATGCCGCCGAGTTCGAGGCGCGCAAGGATGAAGGCAAGTCGCGCCTGAACCTGCTGGTCAATGAAATCGCGCGCCTGGCGGCACAGATCCTGGCCGAGTACTACGCCCTGCCGAAAAAGCTGCAAGGCATCAAGCCCCATGCCCACGCCGCAGCCGACATCCAGGCGCAATTGCAGGCGCTGATCGGCAAGCGCTTCGCAATCGACACCGACTACGTACAGCTCGCGCATTTTCCGCGTTACCTGAAAGCGATTCATATCCGCATCGACAAGCTGCGCGCGGACCCGGTCCGCGATGCGCGCCTGCTGGCGGAATGGCAGCAGGCGGCCGCGCCCTGGCAGCGCGCGCACAAGGAACGCGGCAGGAACGCCGACCCGAAAATGGCGGAGTTTCGCTGGCTGCTGGAGGAACTGCGGGTTTCACTGTTCGCGCAGGAACTGCGCACGCCGATGCCGGTGTCGGCCAAGCGGCTGCAAAAGGTATGGGAATCGATGCAGCGCTAGCAGGTTCCTGCGCGTTATCCATTTTTACGGGAGTATAGGTAAAAATAGTGCAATATTCTCAATGAATATGCGGCATTTTAAATTTACTCAGGAGTAGTATTCGTAATCATGGATTTGTCGTTCCGGCATGCCGGAATGACGGGGAATTCATCCGCACCCGCAAGGACACCCGATTCCAGCCAACCGCATGCCGGAATGGCAGGCGATATTGCAGCGCACTGCCCACTAACCGCACACCCGAAAACGCATCATGCGAAAGCACTTTGATGCCGTCATTTAATATTTCCTTTGATATATCGCAAAGAAGCCCGGTTTGCGTGCAGTACGCTCAATCCGCAACATCAAGCACCAGATCCCGGTCATTGCGGCCGACTGCAATAAAAAAAATCGATGGCAGGCAAGCAGCCAGCTTATCGGGACAAAAACGGAGACGATTTTCGCCGGGGCAACGACATTGCATCAAGGCAATGTTTTCCTCTCTGCCCCGCGCCGATTGACCCGCCCTGACGAAACGACATTTCAGAGGAGTAATCCCATGGCAATCCATGTATCCATGACCGTCAACGGTAAACCGGTCAGCGCGGAAGTCGATCCGCGTACGCTGCTGGTGCAGTTGATCCGCGACCATCTGGCGCTGACCGGCACTCATGTCGGCTGCGATACCAGCCAGTGCGGCGCCTGCACCGTGCTGGTGGATGGCAATGCGGTCAAGTCGTGCTCGGCGCTGGCGGCGCAGTTCCAGGGCGCGCAGGTGACCACCATCGAAGGCATTGCCGGCGCCGACGGCGAATTGCATCCGATGCAGGCTGCGTTCAAGGAATGCCATGGCCTGCAATGCGGTTTCTGCACGCCGGGCATGATCATGTCCGCGCTCGATCTGGTCAAGCGCCATCCGGGCGCATCCGAAGAGGTCATCCGCGAACAGTTGCGCG
>DATEZO010000139.1:0-6691 GCA_035255485.1 Burkholderiaceae bacterium | reverse complement strand
TATCGTCAGCCGCGATACCGCGCGCGCCGACGCTGCCGACATGGCCAAAGCCGCAGTCGAATCGACGCTGGAAAACGGCAACGATGCCGTCTTCGGCACGCTATTCTGGTTTCTGGTCGCCGGCGGTCCCGGCGCATTGCTGTTTCGCCTCGCCAACACGCTGGATGCAATGTGGGGCTATCGCACCGAGCGTTTTCTTGCATTCGGCTGGATGGCCGCGCGCGCCGATGATGTACTCAACTGGATTCCGGCGCGTCTCACCGCGCTTTCCTACGCATTGCTGGGCGACACACGCCGCGCCAGCCATTGCTGGAAAACCCAGGCGCCTGCCTGGAGCAGCCCGAATGCCGGACCGGTGATGGCCGCCGGGGCAGGCGCGCTGGGCCTGGCATTGGGCGGTAGTGCCGAATACGATGGTGTCGCCGAGTTGCGCCCGCCACTGGGCAGCGGCCGTTTGGCAACGGCTGCCGATATCGGACGGGCATGGCGCCTGGTCGCCCACACCTGCGTGCTGTGGGTCGTGATGCTTTCAGCCGGCGCATTCATTCTTGAAAGGATCATGCATGCTTGAACATGGCGGCAATCTGCGCGAGGCGGCGATTCGTTTCGGCCGGCCGCTGGAAGATTGGCTCGACCTGTCGACCGGAATCAATCCGCAGCCGTATCCGGTGCCCGCACCGCCAGCCCATGCATGGCATCGCTTGCCGGAGTCCGACCCGGCGCTGGTGATGGCGGCGCAGGATTACTACGGCGCGCCGCACATGCTGCCGGTAGCCGGCACGCAGGCTGCAATCCAGGCCTTGCCGCGCGTGCGTGCACGTGCACGTGTGGTGGTATCAGCGCCTTCCTATGCGGAACATGCGCATGCCTGGACACAGGCCGGACACGCGGTGCGCGAAGTTCCCTACGAGCGGCTGGAACAGAATCTCGATGAGGCCGAAGTCATGGTCGTATGCAATCCGAATAATCCCACCGGCACAATGGTCGCGCCCGAGTTGCTGCTGGCTTGGGCGCAATGCCTGGCCGCGCGTGGTGGCTGGCTAGTCGTCGATGAGGCATTCGGCGATGTCGCGCCGCAGGCGAGCGTTGCGCACTGGAGTGGCCGCCGGGGCCTGATCGTACTGCGTTCGGTCGGCAAATTCTTCGGCCTGGCCGGGCTGCGTCTGGGTTTCGTCGCAGCGGAAGAGTCATTATTGAGGGAACTTGCCGACCTCATCGGTCCCTGGCCAGTGAGCGGCCCGGCGCAGGACATCGGCAGCGCGGCATTGCGCGATCGCGCCTGGCAGGATGCGATGCGGGTGCAATTGCAGCATTCCGGAAAACGCTTGCAGCAACTGTTGGCAAGTCATGCAATCCATTCCAGCGGTACTGCGTTGTTCCAATGGTGGCCGCAATCACGGCCGCAAGCGTATCACCGCCACATGGCCGAGCACGGCATCTGGGTACGCCTGTTCGTCGGCAAGGCGTGCGGCATACGGCTCGGCCTGCCGCCGGATGAGGCTGGCTGGCAGCGCCTGCAACGAGCGCTCGATGCGTGGTCGCGCAGGCCGGAGGCGTTGTCATGAAGTGGCATTTGCTTATTCTCGCCTGCGCGTTTGTTGCGCAGGCGCACGCCGCGATCAGCGTGCGCGACGACCTTGGCGACACTGTCGTGCTCGCGCAGCCGGCGCAGCGGGTGGTATCGCTCGCGCCGCATGCGACTGAAATGCTGTTCGCCGCGGGCGGCGCCGGGCGCATCGTCGGCACCGTGCAGTACAGCGACTATCCGCCGGCGGCCCGCGATATTCCACGCGTGGGCGACAACCGCCAGGTCGACATTGAACGGTTGCTGGCGCTCAAGCCCGACCTGCTGGTGGTGTGGCGCCACAACGCCTCGTTGCGCCAGATGGAGCAGTTGCGCAAGCTCGGCATTCCGCTGTTCTATAGCGAACCGCGCAAGCTCGACGATATTCCGGATGCCGTAATGCGGCTGGGAAAATTAATGGGCACCGAATCGCAGGCGGCCCCTGCTGCGGCAGTACTGCGGCAGCAGGTGGACAGCCTGGTCGCGCGTTACCGCAACCGTCCGTTGGTACGCGTGTTCTACCAGGTGTGGGACCGGCCGCTGTACACCTTGAACCAAAGCCATATCGTCAGCGACGCGATCCGTATCTGCGGCGGTGAAAATATTTTCGGTACGCTGGCGCTGGCCGCGCCCAGTATCACGTACGAAGCGGTATTGCAGGAAAACCCGGAAGCGATCGTCAGCGGCGACCGGCAGGATCAGGCTGTCAGCGGCATCGAACTCTGGAAAAAGTATCCAGGCATGCTTGCGGTGCGGCGCGACAACCTGTTCGCGCTCGACGGCGATCTGATGAATCGATCCGGCCCGCGCATCATCGCCGGTGCGGCGCAATTGTGCGAACGGCTGGAACTGGCGCGCAAGCGCAGGGGAAAATAAAAGTGAGTTGTCAACGCATCGTTTGCCTGGGCACCGAGATCATATCGACCGCCATCCCGTCGCCGGAACCGGCAGCGAGCCGCGAGGGCTTGCCGCAGATCGCCGCGATCCTTCAACGCTGGCATGAAATCCGAGTGCGGCACGCATGAAATTTCCCTATTCCACATTGATGGTGCAAGGCACCACTTCCGACGCCGGCAAGACCACCGTGGTCGCCGCCCTGTGCCGCCTGCTGGCACGCGAAGGCGTCAGGGTGGTTCCTTTCAAGCCGCAAAACATGGCGTTGAACAGCGCGGTCACCATCGACGGCGGCGAAATCGGCCGCGCCCAGGCCTTGCAGGCGCAGGCGGCCGGCCTGGCGCCGCATACCGACATGAATCCGGTATTGCTGAAGCCATCGAGCGATACCGGTGCGCAGGTGATCGTGCATGGCAAGGTGCGCGCCGACATGCATGCGCGTGACTACCATCAATACAAGACGGTGGCGATGCAGGCGGTACTGCAGTCCTACGCCCGGCTGGCCGCGGCTCACGAAGCGGTCATTGTCGAAGGCGCCGGCAGCCCGGCTGAAATCAACCTGCGCGAGCGCGATATTGCCAACATGGGCTTTGCCGAAGCGGTCGACTGCCCGGTGATCCTGGTCGCCGACATTGACCGTGGCGGCGTGTTTGCGCATTTCGTCGGCACCTTGGCCTGCCTGTCCGCCAGCGAGCGTGCGCGCATCGTCGGCTTCGTGATCAACCGCTTTCGCGGCGATATCGGCTTGCTGGAGTCGGGACTGGAATGGCTGGAACGGGAAACCGGCAAGCCGGTGCTGGCGGTGCTGCCTTACCTGCACGGCTTATACCTGGATGCCGAAGATGCCATCCAGCCGGCGCAGCGGACGCATGGCCGTTTCCGCATCGTGGTGCCGGTGCTGCCAAGGATCAGCAACCACACCGACTTCGATGCCTTGCGCGCGCAGCCCGAGGTGGACCTGCATTTTGTCGGGCCGGGCCAGGCGATTCCGCCCGCCGACCTGATCATCCTGCCAGGCAGCAAGAACACCCGCGCCGATCTCGCATGGCTGATTGAACAGGGTTGGCAGGCCGCGTTGCACAGGCATCTGCGTTATGGCGGCAAGCTGATCGGAATCTGCGGCGGCTACCAGATGCTGGGACGCATCGTGGCCGACCCGCATGGCATCGAAGGCGCGCCCGGGATATCGGAAGCATTGGGCCTGCTCGACATGGAGACCGAATTGGCGCACGACAAAATGCTGGCGCAAGTCAGCGGCCGTTGTGCGTTTGCCGATGCCACGGTCAGCGGTTATGAAATTCACATGGGCGTGTCGCATGGACCAGCAACGATGCGGCCGGCTTTCCACATCGGCGCGCGCCCCGATGGCGCGCGTTCGGAAGACAACCAGGTGCTCGGCACGTATTTGCATGGGTTGTTCGATACGCCACAGGCGATGGCGGCGCTGTTGCGCTGGGCCGGGCTGGAGACGGACAACGCGGTCGATCTGGCGCAATTGCGCGAGCAGAGCCTGGATCGCATTGCCGATGCCAGCGCCGGCCTGCTGGCGGCACTGAATCTGCATGGGCGGAAGGGTCTGGCGCATGGACAGTAAGGCAATTTGCCGGTATTGCGCTGCATTCAAGAACAGGGCTGCGGCCATGCCGGTCATCGCGCCGGAAGCGCTGCCATTGTCCACGGTCGCCGCAGGCAATAAGCCAGCTGATCGGAACGCTGGCCGAGGAGGGCGCAAGAGCCGGACGCAGCCCTGCGGGAAGTCCCATGCGCAAGCAAGAACGCGCGTCGGGCATCCGTTTCATGTCGTCGAAAACATCTTCAAGCACAACAAGACGCGCTACAATTGCCTCCCCCGGGAACGATGCACCGCTCGATGTGCGGTTTTCCTTGCCTGGCTGGCACATCGTCAATGGGTCAGGCGGCGCGAAATTCGCCCGGGAATGCCTTGAAAAAGGCGAGCAGCATGAAAAGTGGCCGCGACAATGACTGTCGCGTAATTCGGCATAGTGCGGACAAAAATGGCGCACTACGCCGTCAAACCCGCGAAACCTGAGTTGGTTCGCGTTTCCTGAGGAAGAATCCATGCACATCGTTTGCCTCGATCTTGAAGGGGTCTTGGTCCCCGAAATCTGGATCGAGTTTTCCAGGTGCACCGGCATTGCCGAGTTGTCCATGACGACACGCGATGAGCCGGACTACGACAAACTGATGCGCTATCGCATCGATATCCTGCGCCAGCATAAGCTCGGTCTTCCGGATATCCAGAAGGTAATCGGCAGCATGGGCCCGCTGCCCGGTGCGAACGAATTCGTCGGCTGGCTGCGCGAGCGCTTCCAGGTGGTGATTCTGTCCGACACCTTTAACGAATTCGCCCAGCCTTTCATGCGCCAACTGGCCTGGCCAACCCTGTTCTGTCACAGCCTTGAGGTTGATGACAAAGGCTACATAGTGGGCTATCGTCTGCGCATGCCGGACCAGAAGCGCGCCGCAGTGGCCGCCTTCAGGACGCTTAATTTCAAGACCATTGCCGCTGGCGATTCTTACAACGATACCTCCATGCTGAAAGAAGCCGATGCCGGCATCTTTTTCTGCCCGCCCGATAACGTCATCGCCGAGTTTCCGCAATTTCCCGTGACACGCGATTATGGCCAGTTGCGCACCGCCATTTCCGAGGCCTCGGCCAGGATCGCGACGCCAAGCTAGGGAGGTGATTGAATTCCCGCCCCGGCTTGACGCTGCCGGGCGGGGTGCCAGATACGTGCTCGGAGCCTCTGCTCAAAAACAGCGCATATGCGGCATGCAGCTTACGCGCTTGCCAAGGCGCGCCGTTCATCGCCATGATGGAGTGGCACGTGGTTGGCTACGGCAACGGCGGCATGATGGCGTATCCGGCAATTCCCCCACCATTTCATGGAGTAGGGGAGTATAGGTAAAAATACCATTGTTTTCGCAATGAATGCGCGGGTATTTAAAAATACTGGCTGCTGTATAAAATTACCCAATTTCTGCCTGATGCAGGGACAATCCCAGCAATGCGCGCCGTTGCAGCCATGGACTGGCGCGATAGCGCGGATCGCCGGTGTGTTGCTGCAGCTTGTCCAGGATAGCCAGCACGGTGTGCGGTCCGATGGTGTCGCCCCACGCCAGCGGCCCGAGCGGATAGCCGAGTCCAAGCGTAACGGCGCGATCGATGTCGAGCGGGTCGGCAATCCCTTGCTGCGCGATATCGCAGGCGATGTTGATGAGGTGTGCGACCACGCGTTGCGTCACCAGTCCGGCACTGTCGCGGATCACGCTGACCGGAATGCCGGTCGCGCCGAACAGGCCGCACGCCATGGCGCACCAGTTGGCCTCGGTGGCCGGGGTGGTCATCACGACACGTCGCCGGGAAAGGTCGAACAATGCTTCGATGCCGACCGTGCGCCGGGCATCGAGATTTTCGCGCACACAGCAGGCGGTGGCGTCGTCGCCCAGCGGCGTGACGATGCACAGCGCGTGGTCGCTCGGGCGCTCGCCGCTTTCCAAGGCGAAACCGGCATCGGCGATCAGCGTCGCAATCCGTTCCGCCAGTTGCGGGCGGGCGCGGCTCAGCCAGACCAGCGAAGGGCGCTGCGCTGCCGGCACCGGCTCGGGGACCGGCTCCTGCCTGCTGTCCTTGTCGTAGCGGTAGAAGCCGCGCCCGGCCTTCTTGCCGAACAGCCCGGCGGTCAGCATCTGGCGCGTCAAGGGCTGCGGGCGGAAGCGCGGCTCTTCGTAATACTGGTGATAGATCGATTCCATCACCGGATGCGAGACATCGAGACCGGTCAGGTCCAGCAACTCGCACGGGCCGAGGCGGAAACCGGCGGTGTCGCGCAGGATGCGATCCAGCGCGGGCACCGCCGCGACGCCTTCCGCCAGCAGGCGCAGGCCTTCGGTAATGTAGCCGCGCCCGGCATGATTCACGACAAAGCCCGGCGTATCCTTGGCACGGATAGCGGTATGGCCCCAGTGCCGGCCGAGCGCGACCATGTAATCGATCATCTCCGGCGCGCTCAGCAGGCCGCCGATGACTTCGACGATTTTCATCAGCGGTACCGGATTGAAAAAGTGAAAGCCGACCACCCGTTCCGGATGATTCAGGCCCGCGGCAATGGCGGTTACCGGCAGCGATGAGGTATTGCTGGCCAGGATGACGTCTGACGCGACGATGCTTTCGAGCGCGCTGAACAACTGTTTTTTTGCGTCCAGGTTTTC
>DATEZO010000138.1:0-27661 GCA_035255485.1 Burkholderiaceae bacterium | reverse complement strand
ATCATCGGGCAGAACTATGCGCACGGACATCAGGTTACGCGGGCGGCAAAGGAATACCTGAAACGCAAGCGCCCCGATGTCCAGATTGTCGGTGACGATTTGCATCCGATTGCAACCGTGAAGGATTTTTCACCGTATGTCGCCAAGATCAAGGCTTCCGGCGCGGATACGGTCATTACCGGCAACTGGGGCGCCGATCTCGCCCTGCTGATCAAGGCGGCAAAGGATGCCGGTTTGACGGCGAAGTTCTACACCTACTATGCGGGCACGTCCGGCGTGCCGACGGCAATGGGCGCCGCCTCGGCAGGGCAGGCAAGGCAGGTGGCCTACTGGACGCCAAACAATGAGACTTTTTCCGGCAAGGAACTTGCAGCGGCATTCAAGAAAAAATTCAATGACGACCTGTATGTGATCGATATTTACACGGTGGTCCAGATGCTTTCCAATGCAGTCAAGGAGAGTAAATCGGCCGATCCGATCAAGGTGGCGTATGCGCTGGAAGGGATGAAGGTAAATGCGATCAACGGCGCAGTGGAAATGCGCAAGACCGACCATCAGTTGCAGCAGCCTCTGTATATTTCGACCTGGACGAAAGTCGACGGCAAGAAAGTGCGATACGATCAGGAAAATACCGGCTATGGCTGGAGCAACGATCAGAAAATCGATGCCTATGTTGCCGCCCAGCCTACGTCATGCCAGATGAAGCGCCCGGGGAAATAATCGACCCGGACAGCGCAATGCCGGCAGGCATTGCGCTGTTTTTTTATCGATTGCAAACGCTACGACCATACCGGGGCGCCATGGAACAGGGATTGCCGCTGTGGAATTTACGCTGATTACCTTGCTGAATGGCTTGAGCTATGGACTGTTGCTGTTCATGCTGTCATCCGGATTGACGCTCATTTTCAGCATGATGGGCGTACTCAATTTCGCGCATGCCGGCTTTTACATGCTGGGCGCGTATTTCGCGTATGCCATCAGCGCCAGATTGGGCTTCTGGCCAGCCTTGTTCATCGCGCCGCTACTGGTGGGGGTGGTTGGCGCATTGATTGAGCGCTATGGCCTGCGCCCGGTGCACAAGTACGGTCATATCCCGGAACTCCTGTTCACCTTCGGCCTGTCCTATGTGATGGTGGAACTGGTCCAGCTCGTGTGGGGCCGCGCCACCGTGCCGTATCCGATTCCGGCAGAACTCGACGGCCCGCTCTTCACCCTCTACACCACCACATTCCCGATATATCGCGGCTTCATGATGCTGATCGCCCTGTTGATGCTGTTATTCACCTACCTGATGCTGACGCGCACCCGCATCGGGCTCGTAATCCAGGCCGCATTGACGCATCCCGAGGCGGTCGAGGCGCTCGGGCATGACGTGCCGCGCGTATTCATGCTGGTATTCGGCGGCGGTTGCGCGCTGGCCGGCCTGGCCGGCGTCATCGGCGGCAATGCCTTCGTGACTGAGCCCGGCATGGCGGCAACCGTCGGCAGCATCATCTTCGTCGTGGTGGTGGTGGGCGGTATGGGATCGCTGGTCGGCGCACTGGTTGCATCGATTCTGATCGGTGCGCTGCAGACATTCGCGGTGGCCCTCGATTATTCGCTCGGCAGCGTGGTTACCGGCATGGGCGCGACAATCACCGTCGATACGCCCGGATATGCGCTGCTGAGCCTGACGATTGCGCAAATTGCGCCGATCCTGCCGTATCTGCTGCTGGTGTTGATTCTTGTCCTCAGGCCGAAGGGCTTGATGGGTACAAGAGAGGGGTGAGCCTGATGAGCACAACGACATCGGTCACGACCGCCGTGAAATTCCGGCCCTTGAACCTGGGCCGCTGGATCGTGTGGACTGTCTTTGCAATGGTGCTGCTCATTGCACCCATGATTTTCAGCAAGGGCGCCTCATTATCGATCCTGTCGCAGATGGGCACGGTCATGATCTTCGGACTTTCCTACAACATGCTGCTGGGGCAAGGCGGCATGTTGTCGTTCGGCCATGCGGTCTATTCCGGGCTGGGTGCGTTTTTCGCGATTCACGCCATGAATCTGGCTGCCGCCGGCGCCATCTGGCTGCCGGTGACACTGATCCCGCTGGCGGGCGGCGTGGCGGGCATGTGCTTCGGCATTCTGTTCGGCTATGTCACCACGAAAAAATCGGGTACCACGTTTGCGATGATCACACTTGGCATCGTCGAGCTGGTATTTGCCTGTTCGCTGATGTTTCCGGGGTTTTTCGGCGGCGAGGGCGGTATCTCAACCAACCGCGTGATCGGCGAGCCGTTTCTAGGCATCAGTTACGGCCCCCAGATCCAGGTGTACTACCTGATTGCCTTCTGGCTGTTCATCAGCACCGTCGGCATGTATGCATTTACGCAGACACCGCTGGGCCGCATCATGAATGCGGTGCGCGACAATCCGGAACGGGCCGAATTCATCGGCTACAACCCGCAATGGGTGCGCTACCTGACGCTGGTGCTGTCCGCATTTTTTGCGGGTATCTCCGGCGGCCTGTCTGCAATCAATTTTGAAATCGTATCGGCTGAAAACGTCAGCGCAATTCGCTCCGGCGCCATCCTGCTGTTTACCTTCATCGGCGGCATCGGTTTCTTCTTCGGACCGATGCTCGGCGCGATCGTAGGCTTGTTCATGACCGTGATGCTGTCGGATTTCACCAAGGCGTGGCAACTGTATCTCGGTATTTTTTTCATCATTATCGTCATGACTGCGCCGGGCGGCATCGCCAGCATCCTGATGCTGAACCTGCGGGTGATCAGCCATGGCAAGTTTCGCCGCATATGGCCGCATCTTGTCGCGGCGTGCGCCACGGCGCTGACGGCGGCTGCCGGCGCCGTCAGCGCCATCGAAATGCTGTATCACCTGTCGCTCGATTCGGCGAATGGCACGGTGATGAAATTGTTCGGCGTGAGCGTCGATACGGCGCAGGTTTCCGGCTGGGCCGTCGCAGCGGCTCTTTTCGTGATGGGCATCTATGCATTCCGCCGTGTGAAGCCGGGTTTTCAGCATGCCTGGGACGAAGTGAACACGGAAATCGAGGAATCGCTGCGGAGGGCGCAGGCGTGAGCTCCTTGTCGCTCGAACTGAAAGATGTGCGCAAAAGTTTCGGTAAGTCGGAAATCATCCGTGGCGCCAGCCTGCGGGTCGCCAGGGGCGAGCGGATTGCAGTGATCGGGCCGAACGGCGCAGGCAAGTCAACCTTATTCAACCTGATTTCCGGACGTTTTCCGCCGAGTTCCGGCGACATCCTGTTGAACGGCGAGAGTGTAACGCGGCTCAAGCCATTCCAGATCAACCGGCGCGGCCTGTCGCGCAGCTTCCAGATCACCAATATTTTCCACCGCCTGTCGGTATTCGAGAATCTGCGTTGTGCGGTGCTGTGGTCGCTTGGCTACAGGTATTCCTTCTGGCATCGGCTCAATGGCCTGAAGGATGCGCACGAGCGCGCCGAAGCAGTCATGGAACAGATCGGGCTGAGGCGCCGGCGCGAGGTATCGGCCGGATTGCTGACGTATGCGGAGCAGCGCGCGCTGGAGATCGGCATTACGATTGCCGGTGGCGCCGATGTGATCCTGCTGGACGAGCCGACGGCGGGCATGAGCCGTTCCGAATCGGATGCGGCGGTGGAATTGATCCGCAAGGTAACGATCGGCAAGACATTATTGATGGTGGAACATGATATGAGCGTGGTGTTCGGGCTGGCTGACCGGATTGCAGTGCTGGCGTACGGTGAAATGATCGCCTGCGATACGCCGGCTAATATCCGGGCCAATCCGAAGGTGCAGGAAGCGTATCTCGGCGGCCATGCACCGCGGGAAGGATGAACATGGATGCGCTGCTGGAAATCCGGAACCTGCATGCGTTTTACGGCAAGAGCCATGTACTGCACGGCGTGGACCTGAGCGTCAACCAGGGCGAAATTGTCAGCTTGCTGGGGCGCAATGGCGTCGGGCGCTCGACTACGGTGAAGGCGGTGATGGGGCAGGTCGATGCGACTGGATCGATCCGCTTCAAGGGTGAACAGATGATTGGCCTCAAGGCATTCCGGATTGCACACAAGGGGCTCGGTTACGTTCCTGAAAACCGCGACATCTTCCCGACGCTGACCGTCGAGCAGAACCTGATCCTGGGCGAGAAAAAGGGAAAAAAATCGCGCTGGTCGCTGGACGACATGTATCGCCTGTTCCCACGCCTGAAAGAACGCCAGCACACGGCGGCCGGCGTACTATCGGGTGGCGAACAGCAGATGCTCACGCTATGCCGCACCCTGATGGGCGATCCGGACCTGATCATGATCGATGAGCCGACCGAAGGACTGGCGCCGAAAATCGTTGACCTGGTTGGTGAATACCTCAAGGTGCTCAAGGAGCGCGGCATTTCAATCCTGCTGGTGGAACAGAAACTTGCCATCGCCCTGGAAATCTCGCAGCGGGTCTATGTCATGGGACATGGATCCATCGTGTTCGAGGGAACGCCACAGGAACTGCGTGGCAATACCGATATTCGCAAGGAATGGCTGGAGGTATGACGCGGCGTCGGCATTCCTGACGGCTTTGCGATGAAATGCAGTACTCATCGTTCAGGGTTTTCGGAAAAATAATACGTACGTTCTTTTTGCGGTATATTAAACGATGAACGAGGTGACCGGTTTCCAAATCGATCCATGCATGCCTGTGCAAAATGGGATTTCCTTAAGCCAGAGAATGGAAATCCGGTCGTATTTGCATGAGTGCGCAAAGCCCGATATGACAACCCAAACCGAATTCTGGCCGCGATACATTCTCAACATGCCAAAAAGTCAATAAAGGAAGAGACATGACTGCAGAATATCAGCTCAATGGCGCGATTGCCGTCATCACACTTAACAATCCTCCGGTCAATGGTCTCAGCCTGGCGACTCGCAGAGCGGCGGTTGAAGGTATCAAAAAGGCGCTAGACGATGCTGCCGTCAAGGCGATCGTGATTACCGGGGCCGGCAAGATGTTTTCGGGCGGCGCGGATATACGGGAATTCAATTCGCCCAATGCGTTGACCCAACCGACGCTGTATACGCTCATCAATGTCGTGGAGAATTCGGCCAAGCCGGTGGTGGCGGCAATTCACAAGGTATGCATGGGCGGCGGGCTGGAGCTGGCGCTCGCCTGTCATTACCGTGTGGCAGTGTCCGGAGCGCAAATCGGATTGCCGGAAGTAAAGCTTGGCGTCCTGCCGGGGGCGGGGGGGACTCAACGTCTTCCGCGTGTGGTGGGTTTGGAACTGGCGCTGAACATGATCGTGTCCGGCACGCCGGTGGCTTCCGAAAAGCTGGCGCAGACCGCATTGTTCAATCAAATGATCGAAGGCGATCTGCTGCAGGGCGCAATCGCATTTGCAAATACGATCGCCGACGTTCGTCCGTTGCCGAAAGTGCGTGACATCAAGATCGAGTACCCGAATTACGAAGCTTTTTTGCAGTTTTCGCGCAATACGGTCAGGGCGATGGCAGGCCCGTTTCCTGCTCCGCTGAAATGCGTCGATGCAGTCGCCGCCGCTGTCACCAGCACATTCGATGACGGCCTGCAATTTGAACGACGACTTTTCATCGATCTGATACAAACCACCGAATCCAAGGCGTTGCGCCATGCGTTCTTCGGCGAGCGTGCTGTCGGCAAGATCCCGGATGTGCCGGAAGATACACCGCTGCGCACCATCAACACCGCAGCCGTGATCGGCGCCGGCACCATGGGCGGCGGCATTGCGATGAATTTCGCGAATGCCGGCATCCCGGTCACGATACTGGAGATGAAGCAGGAGGCCCTGGACAAAGGCCTGGCGATCATCCGCAAGAATTACGAAAACACGATGAAAAAAGGCAAGCTGTCGCCCGACAGGTTTGAGCAGCGCATCAACCTGATCAAGGGGTCGCTGTCCCATGAAGAAATCAGTCAGGCCGATATCGTGATCGAAGCCGTGTTCGAGGATATGGCTGTCAAGGAGCAGGTATTCCGCAAGCTCGATGAAGTGATGAAGCCGGGCGCAATCCTGGCTTCCAACACCTCGACACTCGATCTGAACAAGATCGCCGGCTTCACCAAGCGTCCGCAGGACGTGATCGGCACCCACTTTTTCAGCCCGGCGAATGTGATGAAATTGCTGGAGATCGTGCGCGGCGCGCAAACCGGCAAGGACGTGCTGGCCACCGTCATGGCCCTGTCGAAAAAGATCAGGAAGACCGCCGTAGTCTCCGGTGTGTGCGACGGCTTCATCGGTAACCGCATGATTGAACAATACAGCCGACAGGCCGGCTTTCTGCTGGAAGAAGGTTGCCTGCCGGAACAGGTGGACAAGGTGATCGAGAAATTCGGCTTCGCCATGGGACCGTTCCGCATGAGCGATCTGGCCGGCAACGATATCGGCTGGTATATCCGCAAGCGCCGTTATGTCGAAAAGCCGGAGATTGCGTACTCGAAGACTGCCGACCTGTTATGCGAAATGGGCCGCTTCGGCCAGAAAACCGGTGCCGGCTGGTATGACTACAAGGCGGGTGACCGCAAGCCGTATCCTTCCCGGCTCGTCAACGACATGATCATCAGGCATTCGGCTGACCTGGGTATCGAGCGCCGCAAGATCAGCGACCAGGAAATCATCGAACGGCTGGTTTATGCGCTGGTCAATGAGGCGGCATACATCCTGGAAGAGGGCATTGCGCTGCGTGCATCCGACATCGACATGGTGTACCTGACCGGCTACGGTTTTCCGCTGCATCGCGGTGGCCCGATGTTCTATGCGGACACCGTCGGATTATTCAACGTCATGATGGCAATCGAGAAATATGCCAAAGGCCGTCATGGCGATGCATGGAAGCCGGCTCCCTTGCTGGCGAAGCTGGCTGCGGAAGGGAAGACATTCAATTAGGGTCTGTCATCCATTGGTGTGGGAGTGATCCTGCAGCCGGCGCGCAGCCACGGTCTTCAGGCTTCGCCACAGTCCCAAACCGAATATGAGCACAGCCAGCACCGACATCAGCGCCAGCAAGACCGGATGTCCGGACAGTGCGTGCCACACCGCAATCCAGGGCGGCAGCATTCCGAGCGTATACGTCTTGCCCGCATACAGGCTTTCCGCGATGCCGCCATGCACCAGCGCGACGCTGCCAACGAGCGATCTGGCCTGCTGATCGTTATCGAGCATATCGAGCAGCAACGGCAGATCGGCTGTCTCGGCCGCCGTCGCCATTACGACGCTGCGGCCCGCCGTCAGCGGCGATTCCAAAGCGAGCAATGCGGCCAGCGGACCGTTGCCGCGCAGATGTTTCTGCGGCGCCGGGTCGCGTACGATCGGTGCGCTGCGACCGAACCATGCACCGAACCGGTTGAACATATCGGCTGGCAGCCGAATGCCGCGCTGCGGGCCGTCGATGATCGCCGGAAGCTGCGCACGCCACGCCTGGAGCAACGGTTGAGCAGCCGAGACGCCGATTACCAGCAAATCGCGATTGACGAGCGCGGCAGCGTCATCAGGCCCTACGACGGCTACCTGCGTGGCCGGATAGCCGGTCGATTCTCCCATGCGCGCCAGGAGCGAAAGCATCACGGCAATGTCGGTAGCCTGCGGCTGACGCGGCATGACGACGGCAGTCTGGGATAAATCGGCATATTTCGTGAACGGAAAGCCCGCCGTCGCAAAGTAGCCCAAATGCGGCATTTCGGCGTAATGGGGAAAGCCGGAAAAATCCACCGTGGAATCGGGATCGATCATCGCGCGCGTCGTATCGACCTGGACGTCGCGGCATGCCCCCGGTTCGGTGTAAGCGAACGCAAAACGGTAGGCGAGTTCGTTGCGCGTGCCCAGCCGGAAGGCGGGAATCAGTATTTCCCGGCCATTTCCGAACAGCGCCGGGCCGAGCAACGGCAGAACCACACGAGCGGATTCGCCTCCTTCACCGGAAGCCTCCAGCCGAATGCGCTGTACCGGTTCGCCATTGATATCCATTTGCAGGACCGATTCCGCCGTAGGTACCGGCGGCGTGTAGCGCAGTTTGAGATCGACCGGAACGCCTCGGGTGCGCCAGGTAAACAGATCCGGCGGGATGCGCAGGTCGAATCTGACCGTTGGCGGAAGATGTCCGTAGCCCTGCAACTGTAGCGGTGATGCCGTTAACTCGCCAAACCGCATCGGCCGGTCGTTGCGCACCCAGTTCGGCGCATCGTATGGCTGTCTTGGCCGATCCGTGCGCGCGTGCACGATCGCGATGCGCGCACCGGACAATGCGGCGCTGTTGAGCGTGAGCGCCCGGGCCGCGACTTGGAGATCATTCCCGTCACGGCCGGTGACCAGCAGCAGCTTACCATCGGAACCCGCAGGATTATCAATCACCGACAGTGCCGGGCCACCGAAGGGCGGCATGCTGCGCAGGAAGGCCGGTCGCTCGGCGTTGGTGGCGAAGACCACGCCATGGCGTCGTGGCAAGGTGTTTACAAGCACCGGAAAACGCGCGCCGCGCCAGGCGGCCAGCTTGCCGAACCATGATGCAGTGACGCCTGCCGCCTGCAATACGGAGAGCGATGGTTGCGCACCGAACACATACGGCAACTCGAGCCGGTCGAAATCCTGCGAATCGAAGAATGGTTCCGGCAACAATGCCAAATCATTTTGCAAAGAGATTGCACGAGTTTGCAGCACGATTTCGCTGCCAGACAAAATATCCAGCCACATCCCGTCATGCAGCGGATCTTCGCATGCATTCGTGTAGTGCCCGATCAGCTCCAGCTGCAACCGGTCGAAGCGCCGTACGGCTTGCACGGGCAGATTAATTTCCTGGACGATTTCGCGCCCTGCATCCGATTTTGCAACCGGCAGGAGGCCGACCACTTCGCCATTGAGCAGCACGCGCACATGCGACTGCGCCGGCAGCAGCATTGGAGAGAACGTGTAACGCACCCGGACTGCGGCGCTGATGACGGCTTCATCAAGCCGGCGGCCGAACACGCTCTCGATCGGCGCCTCGGCCGGCCGCAGGCGCGCCATTTGCTGCTTGCCGGATGCAAGCAGCGGAAAGCGCCGCGTCGATACCGCCGGCAGCTCTTGCCGTTGCAAGGCTGGCTGCCCTGTCGGCACCGAAGCGGTCGAAGCGGCAAGGCCAGGGGATGCCATTCCGGCCAGGAAAAAGGCAAGCGCGGGCATGCAATCTCGGACCACGGACATCAGCATAGGCTGTTGAATATATGCAGGAAATTTGCCTCGGGCAGCACCGCTGCTCCGTGCGAGGCATCGCGCTCGGCGGCGACGGCGCGCAAACGCGAGCGCGCCTGCACGAATTCACCTTCGCCGAGCGGCTCGGCATAATGGATCGATTGCTGCCATTCGAGCATCTGGTCCTTGCAAGAGAACAGGAATAGCCGCTGCTCGGATAGCGAGCCGCCTTTCTGGCGCTTGTCGAATGACAACATGGTCCAGGCTTTTACATGCCCCGCCGGCCGCTCGATGCTCGCCTCATCGATATACAGGTCGACGCCCCCGTCACTGCCGATGAGCAGCCAGTTCGGTCTTGCCATGGCGGAGCCGGCCAGCGCCAGAAGCGTCGCCGCGATGACGCGGCGCATCGCACTGGCAGGGTGCGGCATCATTGCGAGCCCCATGGTGCGCCGGGCAATACAGTGTCGCCGCTTGCCGGAGCCGGGATTGCCGGCGCCGGCGGCGAGGCGGAAGGTGGCAGCGTGGATACGGGACGGCCCTCCTGCCACGCCCGTATGAGTTCCAGGTTGCGGCGCAGGCGCACGTCATAGGGCGCCAGCAGCACGGCGCGTTCAAGCAGCAAGACCGCCGTGCCGATATCACCTGTAGCCAGTTTCTCGAGCGCATATTCGTTGAGCGACACGGGACTGGTCGGATCCAGATGTGTCGCAGGCGGCGCGCCGGACGTGGCTGTTGCGGAGATGCATAATAGCAGCGACAGGAGGCAGAAACGGGCGGTTTTCATGGTCAGTATTGCGACACCGGATTGGTCGGTTCGGGCAGCAGCGGCACCGGACGCGCCGATGGGCGCCCCAGCGCATAACGCAGATAAAGCGTGAAACGGTTCGGTGCATAATCGGGCGAACGCTCGCGCTCCAGGCGGGTACCCATAAATAGCCGCGAAGTGGCCTGGTATTCGCCGGCCAGCGCCAGCGAATACCCCGTGCCGCGGCCGGCGCCGCCTGCGTAGAACGGTGTGACGCCGGTGTCGGCCGCGCGGCTGACGGCCTCTGCCTGCAGAGCGGCATCGGTGGGAAAGTATGCGGCGCTGGCGGTGTCCGAGCGCGAAGCCGATATCGATGCGCGTACCGCATACGACAGCCGTGCGAAGCGCCGGCCGAAAGTGACCGGCAAGGATAGCGACGTATAGCGTTGAGGGCTATAGTAGCCGCCATGGCCGAATGTATATTCGCCGGCATTCTCGCGCAGACGCCAATGCATGCCGGTCAGGCCGAACTGCAGGATGGTGTCGTCATCGTTGACGACGCGCCATATCGCGCCGGACATGATCTGCAGCCGGTCGTTGGGCAGGACATTGGTTCCGGTCAGGTGGTGCAGGCCGAACGAAGACCAGAGGCCAAGCGTGCCACCGTCATCCAGGCTTGCGCCCAGGCGCACGCCGGTAGCGCGTACGCCGCCCCAGACCTGGCCAGTGCGCGGGTCGCGTTGGCCGGCATAGGACAGCAGGCTGCCGGTCAGAGGGCGGCGCGAGACATCCAGCGAATAGCCTAGCGGTCCAATGTCTCCCTTGAGCAGCATGCCGCCGACGATCGACTGCACTGGAAAACCCAGAGGCGTGGTGCCAAGGTCATAGCGCACGCCGTTGCGATCGAGGGAGGCGTCAAGCACCAGGCCGTGTGCGCGCTGGGCAATCGTGCCCGTGTCGCAGGCCGGATTGCATAGCAGGGCGCTGCCGAAGGAGGCGGATGCGGCGGATAAGTCGAGCGTGCCGGCGTCCAGAGATGCGATTTCCGCCCGGTAGGTCCAGCGACCGTCGCGCGATTGCGGCCCTTTCCATTCAAAAGGCAGCTCGGCTGCGTGGTATGCCGAAGTGCCGGCCGCGCCGCTGCGCGTGCGTATGTCGGCTGCGCCGGCGACCCAGGTCGCGCTCGCGTCGAGCAGCTCGGCCAGGTGGCGATGAGAATAGTCAGTAGCGGTTGCACTTGCATTGGCGGTGCGTTCGATCGTCGGAGCTTGCCCGTCCGGCGACGGGCTCAATATCGACAGTGCGGCCGGCTGTGCGGCATGCGCGGCGGCAACCGCATGCTGCTGCAATGCAAGCGCTTCCTCGGTGCTGCCACCATCCCATGCGAGTTCCGCCGCCAATGCCAGCAGGCGCGGCTGGTCCGGCATGCGCTGCAGCCCGGTATCGGCCAGGCGGCGCGCCTCCGATGCATCTCCGAGGTCGCGTAGCGCCCCGACCAGATCGGCGACATGATCGGCGCTGGCGTCATGCAGGTCGGCGCATTGGGCGTCGATGAGGCTGTGCGCCGCGTCGAAACGGCGCGCCTCGATAAGCAATTCGATGCGGGCGATGAAGTAAGCGCGATTACCTGGCTGCAGGGCCGACAGTTCTTCAAAATCCGAGAGCGCCGCATCGCGCCGGCCAAGCGTGCGCAATATGCGCGCCTCGGCCGCTAGCAGACGCTCGTGGCGCGGGTGGTTGCGCCGCCACGGTATCAGCGCGTTCAATGCCTGGTCCGGCTGGCCGGCTGCGCGTAGCCTTGCGGCTGCGCGCAGGGCCAGATCGATGTGCACATCGTCGATGGCGGTCTGCTGCTGGGGTGTGCTGGCCATTCCCTGGAGGCGTTCGAGCAGGAACGGTGCCATATTATCGCCGCCGGCCGAAGCCAGCAGGCGTACATGGCGCACGCCCCAGTCGAACGAGGGCGGTGGTGCGTCGGCAAGTGCGATGAGCAACTGGTATCCATGAACGGTATCGCCGGCTTCAAGCCATGCCTCGGCGATATCGAGCAGCAAACCGCGGTCGTTGCGGGCGGCCTGTTCGGCCTGCGCCAGCAGCGTATGTGCGGCTGGCGCATTTCCTTGTCTGGTCAGTGCTTCGGCGCGTTGCGCCACCACGGCCATCCACAGGCGGCGCTGGAGTGAGGCCATGTCGCTGTCGCGCTGGCGCACGGCAATGCGCTCGAGCGTGGTCAGCGCTTCGACGCGGCGCTCCTGCCCGGAAAGATACAGCGCATGGGCGTAGCGCGCGGCAGGATCGGCCGGCCGGTGCGCCAAAAGCTCGTCAAACAGCGCTTCGCCGCGAGCATGCTGGCCGAGCGCGCCGTACAGACGGGCCAGATCGTAGCGCAGCCACGGATCATCGCGGTCATGACGCGCAGCCTGTTCAAGCAGGCTTGCCGCGCCGACCGTATCGTTCCTGGACAGCAGCGCTTCGGCGCGCTCCTTGTAGACTGCGGCGTGGGCGGCATCGAGCGCGGCGTCGACGCCGCGACGCTCGGACGGAGTCACGCGGACGAGCAGGCTGTCGACCGCCGCGCTGCGGCCGTCGCGCAGCAAGAGCGTGGCCAGACCCTGGATTGCGCCGGCATTGGCCGGTTCGAGCGCGAGTGCGGCGCGATATGCTTCCTCGGCTTCGCGCTGGCGTCCTTGCGCTGCCTGCAACTGCGCCAACCCCGTCAGTGCCGCCGGCTCGCGCGCATCGAGCGTGCCGGCCTCGCGCAGCTTGCGTTCGGCCAAGGTCGGGTCGCCGGCGTTCATGGCATCGGATGCCATGCGCATGAGGCCCCAGAACTGCGCCGTTTTCAGCAGGCTGCTCCAGCGGTTCGGCTGACTGCGGGCGGCCTGGCTAAAATAAGCCTGGGCCTCGGCATGGCGTCCTTGACGCAGACAGATGAGTCCCAGTCCTCCCAGCACGTCCGGCGTCCCGGGGCGCCCCTGCGCGGCATAGCGCAGACGTTCCTCTGCATCGTCAAGCCGGTTCTTGTCGAGCAGCGCCAGCCCTTCGCGCTGCGCCCGGTAATACGGGTCCGTCAGTAGGCGGCGCTGCCGCTCGATTTCCGCCTGCAGCCGGGCAAGGTGCTCCTTGACGCCCTGGTCTTCGATCGTTTCGCGCGCCAGATATTGTTCGATTAGTGGCACGCTCGATGGCATCGGTCCCAGGCGCAGCATGGCCTTGCGCCATGCCGTGCGCGCCTGTTGTTGCAAGGCTGGCGTATCGACCAGTTCGCGGATCACCTTCAAGGCTGCCGCGTCGGCCGGCCGGCGAATCGTGATGTGCCCGGCCAGCGCCAACCGGTAGCGAAGATTGTCGGGATAACTGGCGACCAGATGCCGCAGCCCGGCAAGAGCGCGCTCCCAGCCGCCGCGCGTGTCCGCCACAAGCTGCCAATACTCGAACGCCAGATCGCCAGTCGGCGGCCCGTCGGGATACAGAACGCGCAGCGCAGCCAGGGCTTGCTCCGGTTTGCCGGCACGCGCCAGCAAGCGTGCCTCGCGCAAACGGTTACGATCCTCTTCCTCGAGGCGGATCAGCGTGACGATGCGCGGGATATCGGGGTGATCGGGCCGTACGCGGCGCAGCTGCGCGAGCGTTGCCTTGGCTGCGGGCTTCTGGCCAAGGCGCAACTGCAGCATGGCCAGCTGCGCCAGTGCATCGGGGTCTTGCGGTGACATGGCCAGCAGGCGGTTGAGCGCTTCGGCAGCGAGATCATCGCGGTTGCGCGACTGCCACAGTCGTGCCCGATCCAGCAGCGCATCCCTGGCCGGAGTGCGCGAGGAGAACGGCGGCAGAACGGACTTGTCCAGCGACAGTGCCTCGGCGCGACGCAGTTCGAGAGCAGTTGCCGGGCCGGCACCGAAAATTTGTGCGTGCGCAGGGGAATGTCCCATGAGCTCGGCGCTCAGGCGCAGTGTCAGCGGCGCGTCGTCGCCGGTCGCCGCGTGTGCGACGGCAGCCCCAATCCCGAGCATGGCCGGGATCAGTGTGCGGCGCATGTCCATGTCGGCACGAGCGCACCGTTGCGTGCGAAACGGTAGCGGCCCTCCGCAAAGCCGGCGCCGAACAGAACCAGCGCCTGGTCGTAGTAGTTGTCCGACTGCGCCAGCGGTGCTCTGGCTTCGATGCGCAGACGTTGCGCGTCGGCTGCGTCGTGCATGCGTAGCGCAGATAGCATCGGCAACATCGCCGCCGAGAATCCGGCCGGGCCGGTACCGGTCATTTTGCCGTCGCGCGTGGCGACCGATAGTGGAGGCGTGCCGCGCATTGCCACGGCTTGCGCTGCCGGTCTCAGCGTCCGCAGCAGGACGGCGCGCGCCGGATCATCCTCGGCCAGCATGCCCGCCCATAAATAGACGCGGATAGCGTTGAATCCACCCGCCGCGCCGGTTTCAGTATCGGCCTGAAATCCCGCGCCGACCCGGTAGCGCACCCAGTCGGGTGCGAAACCGCGGGGCGCGGCGCGCACGATCACCTCGAGCGAGGTCGCCGCCAACTGCGTCCAGGCGCGCTGCGGATAGAGAGTCGCAAAACGCCGCATGATTTGCAGCGGCGCATAGCTCGGGTTCAAGCGCACTTGGCCCGACGCCTGCACAAAGCCCGAAGGGCCGGATAACAGAGTGCGGCCAAGCCCCGCCAGATCGAGCGTTTCCTCCCGCAATGCGCGTTCGGCCAGCAGGCGGGACAGCGCCGCGTAACGCGGCTCGTTCCATAGCCGTCCGGCCTCGCCGAGCGCATAGGCAATCCACAGGTCGGCGTCGGCGGCGGCATTTTCGTCGAGCACGCCCCAGCTCCCATCGGGCCGGCGTCCCCATTGCCAGGCCGGCAGCCGTGCAGTGAGATCGCCATCGGCAAGGTTGTCCTCGGTCCAGCGCAGAATGCGCGCGAAATTATCCTGATCGCCGGCGACCAAAGCAAAAAACATGCTATATGCCTGGCCCTCGGACGTGGTGAGACCCGGCGGCGCGGATGGATCGATCACGCGGCCGGCCTCATTGATGAAATGCGTGCGAAAGGCATTCCATGCCGGCCAGGGCTGGCAGGGCGCCGTATCGGCGGCAGCGGGCAGCGTTGCCAACCCGAAGATGCAGGCAACCGCTGCTCGATGGAGATGTGCGCGCAGCATCATGCGTGTGCTCCCGAAGCCTTGCGCCGACGCTGCCGCGCACGGTGCATGAGCCAGGCTGCCAGCGCCAGTGCGGCCAGCAGCATGGCGACGGAAAGTGCCGGATGCTCGAGCGCCGCATACCAGATCACAAGCCAGAACGGCAGCATGCCGAGCGTGTATGTCTTGCCGGCCAGAATGCTTTCGGCCTTATCGCCGCGGACGAATACCGCACTGCCATACATTGTGCGCGCCACGGCATCATTGTCGAGGATATCAAGTACCTGCGTGAAATCTGCGGCATCGACCCCGGTAATCGCAACCACGCTGCGATTGCTCGACAGCGGCGACTCGAAGCCGAGCAGCGCGCCGAGCGGACCCGCGCCCCGCAGCAATGCCTGTGCCGCAATACTGGTATCGGGCGTAGTGCCAAAGCCGAACCAATCGTAGAGGAAATTGACCGACCGCGCCGGTTCGCTGATGCGACGGTCCTGGTTGGCGATGATGGCTGGCAGACGCTCGCCCCATTTGACCAGCAGCGGCTGATTGGCTGCCGTGCCGATCAGCAGCAGGTCGCGGTCCCTGAGCGCATCGGCGTTGCTGGAGGTCGTCACCGTCACGCGTGTGGCCGGATAGCCGGACGCCTCTCCCATGCGCCCCAGGAGCGTAAGCATGGCCTCGATGTCGGGGGCGCCTGGCACAGTCGGCATGACGATCGTGGTCTGCGACAGATCGGCGAATTTCGTGAACGGAAAGCCGCTCGTGGCGAAATAGCCCAGATGCGGCATCCGGGCGTAATGCGGGAACCCGGAAAAATCGATGGTCGAGTCGGGATCGATCATCGCGCGCACGTTGTCGGCCTGGATATCACGGCAGGTGCCATCCTTGTAGTAGGTAAAGCCGAATGCATGCTGCAGTTGGTTGCGCGTTCGCAGCTTGTAGGCCGGCAGATTGAACATGTGGCGCTCGGTCACGAAGCCATTCTCGAGCAGCGGCAGGGCCAGGCGCGCCAGATTGCCGCCCTGGCTGGACGGCCGCAGATTGAACCCCTGCACGAATTCGTCATTGATGCCTACGACCAGGCGCGACTCGCCGGCACGCACCGGCGGCGTGTAACGGAATCCCAGATCGACGGGTACGCCGCGACTGCGCCAGACATACAGGTCCGGCGGCATGCGCAGGTTCAGGCGGATGGCGTCCGGCACGTGGCCTGTCGCCTGCAGTTGCTGTGGCGCCTGCACCAGTTCGCCGAATTTTACCGGGCGATCGGTGCGTACCCAGTTCGGCGCATCGTAAGCGTGCCGGGGCGTCTCCTCGCGTGGCGGCGCGACTGTCACGCTCGTACCCGAGAGGGCTGCATTGCCGAGCACGAGCGAGATCGCCGCCATGCGCAAGTCGTTGCCATCGCGTCCGGTGACGAGCAGTAGCTTCGATATGCCGTCGGCCGGGTTGGTCATGACGCTGACGGCCGGACCCGTGTACGGATCGGCTTTCATCAGAAAGGCGGGCCGCTCGGTATTGGTGGCGAACACGACGGCATGGCCGGTCGGCAGCACATCCAGGCGCGCCGGAAAACGCGCGCCGCGCCAGGCGGCCAGCTTGCCGAACCACGACGATGTAATGCCTGCCGCACGCAGCGTCGCCGCGGACGGCCGCGCGCCAAACACATACGGCAGCGTCAAACGGCGCGCATCGTGCGCATCGAAAAACGGCTGCGGCAGCAGCGACAGTTCGTTGCGCACGGGCACCTGCTGCAGAGTCATTTTCAATTCGCTTGCGCCGCTGATATCGGCCCACAGGCTCGAATGCAGGGAATCTTCGCATTCATTGGTGTAGTGTCCGACGAATTCGAAGCGCAGCTTGTTGTAGCCCGTAATGAAGCGCGGGTCGATGGCAATCTCCTGCTCGAGCATGCGGCCGGCATGTTCCTTTAAAAACGGCAGCACGGCGACTATTTCGCCATTGAGCAGGACCTTCAGGTGCGACAGGCCGGCGATCAGCGCCGGCGAGAAGGTGTAGCGCAGCTTCAGGCCGGCCTGGGTGGCGATTTCATCGGCGCGCACGCCGAAGTCGAAATCGGCGGTGCCCTCGGTCGAACGCAGGTGTACGGACGGCTGATTGAAGGCCAGGCTAGATAGTGTCAGCATGCGGGCATGCGGCGTGCCGGCAGGCGCGGCAGTCGCGGTGGCCGTTACGGGCAATGACACCGGGGCGCTAGTCTCGGGAGCAGCCGATGCCGGCGCCATGGCTGCGACTAGCATGAATGACTGGATGAGGCGAATCATTGCGGTCAGAGGTGGGCACATGTCAATTGCGATCCGGATAGGCAGACACTGAAGTGGTAAACGGGCGCGGCGTGCGCGGCATCAAACTGACAGTCCAGCGCATCAGGCGCAGCGTGCGCAGCATCCATGGCGCACCGCTGGAAGCGGCATGTTCGGCCACGCGCCGGTAGCCTCTTACGCCGGTGACCATTACCTTGCGCAGGCCCAGCAGCGGCTGGTCGGCCTGGCGGCCGTCGGCCCAACCGATCCAGGCATCGGCGCGGGCGAAGGTGTATTGCACCAGCCGGATTTCCTGCTCCCGTGACGCCAAGGTCCAGCGCAGACGCAGGCGCGCGCCGGCATGGCCTATTACGCACGCGGGAAAAGCATATTCTTCCACGCCGCGCCGCAGAGACACCTGCACCGCCGTTTCGGCGGACAGGGTCGTGTACGGCGGCACGAGCAGCGCTACGCCGCCTTCGGAAAAGTCTTCCGTTTCACAGTGCAGCAACTGACCGCCCGGCAGGTGCAGCACGGCCGGCAGGCGCATGGCCACGCGGTGCGTGCGCCGCACTTGCCTGGCCTCGGCAGCTACCGAAATGGCCGCACCCAGCAGCAGCACGTTGTATCCGGTCCAGAACAGGTTCAAGAGCGTCGTGGCGATCTCATCGGCCGGCCCCCATAGAATGCGGCCGACGCCAAACAGAAAGCCAAGCATATTCAGGCCGACGATAACAAGATACGGTAGTGAAATCATCCAGTCGAAATACTCTTCCTCGACCAGGCCGCCTTTGGCCGTGACGTTGAATTTACCCTTGTGCGGATTGAACAGGGCCACCGTCGTAGGACGCACGATATACCATGCCAGAACCGTTTCGTAGACTTCGGCCCAGAAGGAATGGCGGTGCCGCCCCTGGATGCGCGAATTGGTGATGCTGGCATGCGCCATGTGCGGCAGCACATACAGAATCACCGCAATGGCCGGTGTATAGATCACATAGGCATGGAACAACAGGAACGCGAGCGGCGCGGTCAGGAAGACAAGACGCGGTCCGCCATTGAGAAAGTGCAGCATCGCATTGCCGTAGCAAATGCGCTGCATCCAGTTCAGGCCCTTGCCGAAAAATGGATTATCGAGGCGGAAAATCTGCGCCATTCCGCGCGCCCAGCGGATGCGTTGACCGATATGCGCCGACAGGCTTTCGGTAGCCAGGCCGGCGGCTTGCGGCAGATTCAGGTACGCCGTGCCATAGCCAAGACGCTGCAGCTTGAGCGCGGTATGCGCGTCTTCGGTCACGGTTTCGACTGCGATGCCTCCGATCGACTCGAGCGGCGCGCGCTTGATCACGGCGCACGAGCCGCAAAAGAAGGTGGCGTTCCACAGGTCGTTGCCATCCTGGACCACACCGTAAAACAGCTCGCCCTCGTTGGGCATGTCGCGAAACATGCCAAGATTGCGTTCAAACGGGTCCGGCGAAAAGAAGTGATGCGGTGTCTGCAGCAGCGCGAGCTTGCTGTCGCGCAAGAACCACCCCATCGTCGTTTGCAGGAACGAGCGTGTCGGGATATGGTCGCAATCGAAGATGGCGATGTATTCGCCTTCGGTCTTTGTCAGCGCATGGTTCAGATTGCCGGCCTTGGCATGGCGATTGTCGGGCCGGATGAGGTAGCCGACACCGGCCTGCCGCGCGAAATCCCGGAATTCGTCACGCCGTCCGTCGTCGAGCAGGTATACATGCAGCTTGTCGCGCGGCCAGTCGATGCCAAGCGCGGCATACACCGTCGGCATGACGACCTTGAGCGGCTCGTTATAGGTTGGAATGAAGACGTCGACCGTTGGCCAGGCGTTTTGATCGTCCGGCAGCGGCATCAGGCCGCGCCGGAGCGGCCAGCTCGTCTGGAGGTAACCCAGCATCAGGATGATCCAGGTATAGATTTCCGCGCACAGCAGCAGAACGCCCCAGGCGAAATCGAGCGGCGCATCCCAGTTCAGCGTGTAGGCCATGCGCCACCACAGATAGCGGGTCGATGCCGTCACTGACAGGACAATCAGCAGCAGCGTCGCCACCGGGCCCGGCATGCGCCGGATCAATATGGCGATGCCCCACAGCAGCACGATGAACACGAGCTGGGCGACGGCGCTGAACGGAGTGGTGATGCACAGTGCCGCCAGGAGCGTGGCGATTGCGTAGGCGCCATATCGTACGAAGGGCAGCCTCCAGAAGCGATGCCGCGCATGGCGCTGCATCGCTGCCTGGATGCGGGCCGGCGCATCCAGCCGCGCCAGCGGCGCGATTCGCACGAGGCGCGCGCAGGCCTGTGTGAAGCGGTAATGTGCGTACGCCGCCAGAGCGTGTATGCGCCGGCCATACCGTGCCGGGCTAGCCGCCGTGGGTGGTGCGGCGCGGCATATCAGGATAAGCCAGAGTGCCTGCAGCGGAATGCGGATCAGGTCGTCAAGGGCGAGCCTGCGTTGCGCGACATGCGGAAACAATGCGTCGAACGCGGCACGCCAGCCGGCGCACGACGCCAGCGGACCCGGCTGGAATAACCATCCCAGAATCGCATCAGGCCAGGCCAGGCCGGTATCGATGCCGGCAGCCTGCTGCAGCCAGCGGGTTACGCGCGCCAGGCCGATCACGGCAGCGCAACCGGAGAGCCGAGCCTGGAAAGTGTCCAGGTTCCCAGAGCGGAATAGTCATGGGCAGCCTGGCAAGACGGCGCAAAGCGGAAGACGGTTTGCTTGCAGGCGAGCGCTTCGCGCACCGACTCATCGCGGTGAATGACAACCGGGGCGAAGCGCTGTCCGTGCCGGCTGCGCAACAGCAGGGCGATGTCCCGGTCGAGCCGTCGGCTCGCGTCAAAGCCGTTGAGAACTACCCATAATTCGGGCAGGCCGTCTCCGGCGGCGCGCTGCAGCAGATCGGCCACCACGCTATAGGACACACTGTCGGGCGAGGCGACGAGCAGGATCAGATCTGCAGCCGCAATGGCCTGATCCCGTAGCGCGTCCGGCACACGAGGGCAATCGCAGACCGCGATGGCATCGGGCGTCTTGTGCAAGGCCTCGATCTGTGCGGCAAGCCATTGCGGCTGGGCCCGCAACCGGGCGCAGATCTGATCGAAGGCGTTCCCATCCGCAAGTTGGCCAAACGGCACAAATTCATGGCCGTCGGCATCCACATAGCCGGCGCCGAACCAGTTATTACCTTGCAGATATTCGGTAGCCCATCCCGTTTCGTCATACAGCGACATGCCGAAATACAGGCGCAAGCGGTTGTCCGGACAGCAGTCCAGCGCCAGGACATCGTGCCCTTGACGGAATAATGCGGCGGCAAGATGCGCGGCAACAGAGGTTGCCCCCGCTCCGCCGACCGCGCCGAGAATGGCAACGGTTCTCACGAGCTTACTTTTCAGGTTGGGGGTCGGTATCTTCGATACCGACTATTTCCATCAGAAGAGGCCAACGGCACGCCGCTTGCGAGGCGGCGTCTTCCTGCACGATTTCCCGATACCGAAAACCGCGGACAAAGCGGCCGAGATGGGATACCAGGCGGGTCGCATCGTCTTCTGGAAAGGCTTCTTGCCGGGAGAATTGCCGTGCCATAATACCGTTTCTTGATTATGTATTGAGGGGAATCAAATCCATGCAAAAGAGAATATAGGAAAAGATTCCGCATCGCAAAAAATGTTAAAAAAAGTTAAATGTTTTGTATCGTTCCCATGGAGAAATTTTTTCGGATTTTTAAATAAAAAGAAATTCAGCCTGAAAGATATATTCCTGATGTCAAGAATTCCTTTTTTCCTGGGCAGAACGTCTTTTATAAAACGTTTTTATGTTGCATTGTCTATCGCTTGAAGAACTTTCCGGACCTGTTCCCGTCCCTTCTCTGACATTGCAAGCGCGGAACCTCTACGCCATCCTGTCCGAGGAGGACGCATTATTGGACCGGCTCTTATGGAAGGCTGCGCTTGCCGCATCTTCGCCGGACATGGGAATCACGGTCGTTACCGCAAGCGAGCCGTCCCGCAATCTGCGCCGCTGCGGCCTTGCCGGCGACGTGCGGCGTGCGGTCGCTGCCGGGCAGTTGCATATTGTTGTCGCCGACATGGCATCGAGCGACACGTCTGTGTCCATCGCCCGGTTGCAGGCAGATCTCGCCCACTGGTGCGCCGACCGGCGGCCGCTGCTCTTCATCCAGGGAGCCGAACGCTTCTTTTCACGGCTGGATGCGGAGGCACTGCGGACATGGAGGCAATGGGCAGAGGCGCATGCAACTGCCATCACATTCTTTTTTCGCGCCGAAGGCGCGCAGGCGGACGGGCTGATGGCCTCGCTGTTGCCGCTGTCGCCACTGCTGGCCGGTTTGGCATGGCTGAAGTCCGGGCCAGGCGGCGCATGCGCGAACATAGCGCACTGGTTCGGCGCGGCCGGACTGGCGGTAACCAGTATCAGGGCGACGGCACACAGTGATAACCAGTCTTCCACGCTGAAAGCGGCGGATGCGCTTGCCATCGATGAACGTCTGGTTTTCATGCAAGCCGCTGCTTTGGGGCGCCTGGAAAAACTTCCGGCAGAATGGCGGCTTCTCGAACGGGAAGGGCAATGGTGGTCGGACGATACCGCTCCGACGGCGGCGACGGTTATCCTGGGTTGTACGGCACAGACCGATTATGCGACGCTTGTGCACCATGTGTTCGATCTGCGCCGGCGCTGTGGCGCACGCCTCAAGATCCTTGTGCGTGAAGTTGGCGGACGGCTTCGCTACAGCCAGGAAATGCAACTGATCCACATGGGCGCCAATCTTGTGGTGCCTGCGCAAGTGCCTTATGTGCGCTTCCTGAGCCTGGTGGCCATGGTGCAGGGACAAATTTTCCCGCATTCGCTGCCGGTTGCATTCGATACGGTGACGCAAAGCCTGCTGGCTGTCGACGCCGAAGGCTATCTGCCACCGGACCGGTTCGTCGCCGTGGTCGAGCGGCAGCTTGAAAAAATGCGCCTGCTGCAGGTGCATTGCGTACTGTTGCGCATGGTGGTGGCATCGAGTCTCGCTCCGCTCGATGTGCTGCGCCACTGCGATGTGCGGCGTGCCGGAGACGTATGCACAGCCGATGAGCGGCATATTTACCTGTTCCTGCCGGGCTGCCGCGAGACGGACGTGGACGGCACGCTCGAACGCCTTTTCGGCCTGCCTTTGGGCACGCTGTTTGCCGGCGAGGAAAGGTTTTTTGCCTTGCATGCCATTCGCGACCTGATCGCCGTCCTTGTCTCCCGACAGCGGAAACATCCGATGCCGGATCTGTCGGCTGCGCTGGCCGGAATGCCGCGCGCAGTCCATGGCACGGCGGATGCCAGGCCGGCGACTGAATGCGCTGACCCGGCTATCGAACGTTTCATGGCGCCCGCGCCTGCCGTTCGCCGCGCCCTGGCCGTCAAGCGTTTTCCTGTGCTTGTAGATGTCTCGTCGGGAAAATCATGACATTTACCATCGCCTTTCTGCTTCTGGCCATCGGCATTGCCATTGGTTACCATCTGCATCCGGCACTGGCGCGCTGGCGTGTTCAATGGCGGCAGCGCCGCTACACGCCGCAGATGCTGCATGCCTGGATACCGGAGGCCGACCGTTCCCCGGATGATTCATGAATAGGGAAGATACAGCGGCGCTGGCCGGCGAAACGCGCGCTGTACCGGCACGCGCCGTTTTGACTCTCGGGTACTGGAACCTGTATTTCCTGATCAAGCTCATCCTGTTCTGGCGCGAGTTGATTGGATTCCATGGATTCGAGAACCTTGCGTTCGCCGCTTTCCTTGCCGCGCCCATTGCCGTGCGCGCCGGCCGCGCCTGGCGTACCGCGATAGCCATTCCGGCGGCCATCGCGCTGGCCTATTATGATAGCTGGCTGCCGCCTGCGAATCGCCTGCTGTCGCAAGCCGGCCTGGTGAGCGGCTTCAGTCCGGCCTACCTGCTCGAACTGGCCGGCCGCTTCATCGACTGGAATGTGATTGGCATGCTGGCGCTCGGATGGGCAGCCTGCGTCATCGCCATGCGCATCGTGCGCGTCGGTGTGCTGGTGTTTGCCGTATTGGTCGGCGTCACCGTCGCCGGCACGGTCGGGCGCGGCACCGTGGCGGCTTCCGCAGTGTCGTCACCGGGCGCACGCAATGAAGCGGCATCTGCCGTACCGGCCGATCCGGACCAGGCGTTACGCGCCTTTTATGAGCACGAGCAGCAGCGCGCGGTCACGTTCGACCATGTCGACAACGCCGCGCCGTTCGATGTCGTGTTTCTCCATATCTGCTCGCTGTCATGGGATGACCTGCAAGCGACCGGGCTGGACCGGCATCCGCTGTGGAAAAACATGGATTTCCTGTTCAGCCACTTCAATTCGGCGGCTTCCTATAGCGGCCCGGCGGCAATCCGCCTCAACCGCGCCACCTGCGGCCAGACACCGCATCGCGGACTCTATGATCCGGCACCGGATCAGTGCTATCTGATGCCGGCGCTGAAGCAGGCCGGCTTTGAAACCAATTTCGCGCTGAATCATGACGGCCATTTCGATGACTTCCTGACGCTGCTGCGCCGGCAGGGCGTCAATGCGCCGCTGCAGCCGTTTACCGGCATTGCCGCTCCGCTGCGCGCGTTCGACAATACGCCGATATATGACGACTTCGGCGTGCTGTCGCGCTGGCTGGAGACGCGTCGTAATTCGCCCACGCCGCATGTCGCGCTGTATTACAACAGCATCAGTCTGCACGATGGCAATCGGATCATGGCGGGAGCGAACGCGCATCTGTCGAGCAGGGACAGTTATCGGCCGCGTGTGGAAAAGCTGCTCAACGATTTGACCGGATTCATGGATCGCATGCAAGCGAGCGGTCGCCGCGCCATCGTGATCGTCGTGCCCGAACATGGCGCAGCCGTGCGCGGCGACAAGTTCCAGATCGCCGGCCTGCGCGAACTTCCCACTCCGGCGATCACCCTCGTACCGGTCGGCGTGAGGATCATCGGCCAGGATGTAACGCGCACCGGGCCCGGCGCGCAGATCGGCACGGCGACCAGCTATCTCGGCCTGTCGCAGCTGGTGGCTCGTCTGGTCAAGAAACCGCCCTATGGGCCAGCTGGCTTGAATACGGCTGACTACGTGGCCGATCTGCCGGCAACTGAACTTGTGTCCGAGAACGAGGATACGGTGATGATGCGCGCGAACGGCAAATACATGTTCCGTCAAGGCCAATCGTCGTGGCAGGAATATGCGGCTGCGAGCCGATCCGCAGGCAATTAAAGGTGCATTCGACCTGTATGTGCGGCGGTTTCATTGCTGGAGTATTCGACGGGGTAAGATAAGACCTTTGCAACCCTGCGGCAGCACGATGACGGACCTGTCACCTTCCGATCCCGATTCCGGACTCACCGAGCAAATTGCGGCGCAACGTCTGGCCAGTGAAGGCTATAACGAACTGCCATCGGCGCAGCCGCGCAGTGTATTTGCCATTGCGCTCAACGTCATGCGCGAGCCGATGTTCATTCTTCTGATTGCGTGCGGCGCTATTTATCTGCTCTTGGGAAACCGGCAGGAAGCATTGATGCTGCTGGGATTCGTGCTGGTCGTGATCGGGATCACGCTAGTGCAGGAACACAAAAGCGAACGGGCGCTGGAAGCGTTGCGCGACCTGTCCAGCCCGCGCGCACTGGTGATCCGCGATGGCAAACAGAAGCGCATCGCCGGCCGCGAAGTGGTGCGCGGCGATATTGTCGTGCTGGCGGAAGGGGATCGGGTGCCGGCGGATGCGATTCTGCTGTCGGGTACCAGCATGACGGTGGATGAGTCGCTACTGACCGGCGAATCGGTGCCGGTACGCAAGCTGGCCGCCGAAGCGGACACGCCGGAGCATATCAATCGTCCCGGTGGCGACGACTTGCCGTTCGTTTTTTCCGGTTCGATGGTGACGCAGGGAAAAGGCGTCGCCAGAGTGATGCGGACCGGCATCGATACGGCAATTGGCAGGATAGGCAAAGCGCTTTCGACGACGCAGCAGGAACCGACCCGCATACAGCAGGAAACAGCCGGCACAGTCAAGCTGATTGCATCATTCAGCTTCGCATTTGCGCTGGTGCTGACGTTCTGGTACGGCCTGACACGCCACGACTGGTTGAACAGCTTTCTGGTTGGCCTGACTTTTGCGATGGCGTTGCTGCCCGAAGAATTGCCGGTGATCCTGACCCTGTTTCTCGGACTCGGCGCACGGCGCATCGCCCATAACCAGGTCTTGACACGCCGCATTCCCGCCGTTGAGATGCTGGGTGCCACCACGATATTGTGCACGGACAAGACGGGTACCTTGACCCAGAACAGGATGACAGTCGCACAATTGTTCTCCAACGGAAAATCGTTCGGCTTCAATGAAGCGCACCGCGGCCGGATCAAGGAATTGCCCGAGGATTTTCATGAAGTGCTCGAATACGGCATGCTCGCCAGTCATCGCGATCCGTTCGATCCGATGGAACTGGCGATCCTGGAAGCGGGTCGCGGCTCGCTGGCATCCACGGAACACATCCATGACGGCTGGGAACTGGTGGATGAATACCCGTTATCCCGGGATTTGCTCGCCATGTCGCGTGTCTGGCGCTCGCCGGACGATGAACGATACATTATCGCAGCCAAGGGCGCACCCGAGGCGATTGCCGACCTGTGCCATCTGGCGCCGGCGCAGTTATCCGCACTGACGCTGCAAGTCAATGCGTTGGCGGAGCAAGGATTGCGGGTACTGGGCGTGGCCAGGGCGGCTTTCCGCCGCCAGGCGCTGCCTGACATCCAGCATGACTTCGAATTCCATTTCATCGGCCTGGTCGGATTGCTTGATCCGCTCAGGCCCGCCGTGCCAGCGGCAATCCGGGAAGCCTACGCAGGCGGCTTGCGCGTCATCATGATTACCGGAGACTATCCCGCGACGGCATTGAACATTGCGCGGCAAAGCGGGCTGGAATGTGCCGGCGGCGCCATGACAGGGATCGAATTGGGCGTGATGGACGATGCGGAGCTGGCGCAGCGCATCAGGCGGGTAAATGTATATTGCCGGGTCACTCCCGAACAGAAGCTTCGCCTGGTCAATACGCTGAAAAGCGGCGGCGATATCGTGGCAATGACCGGCGACGGCGTGAACGACGCCCCTGCATTGAAGGCCGCACATATCGGGATTGCCATGGGTGGGCGCGGCTCCGATGTCGCGCGCGAATCAGCTGCGCTGGTGTTGCTGGATGATGATTTTTCCTCGATTCTTGCGGCGGTCAGGCTGGGTCGGCGCATTTTCGATAATCTCCGCAAAGCGATTGTGTTCGTTATTGCTGCACATGTAGCGATTATCGGCATGGCTTTTGCGCCGGTCATGATGGGATGGCCGATCATGCTGATGCCGGTGCATATCCTGTTCCTGCAATTGATTATTGATCCGGCCTGCTCCATCGTGTTTGAAGCGGAATCCGAAGAAAAGGATGTAATGCGGCGTCCCCCCAGGCCGCCCGGCATGCGCCTGTTTGACCGGCAGGTAGTCACTACCGGAATATTGCAGGGCGGGATATTCCTGCTTGCCGTGCTTGGCATCTATAGTATTGCGTTGCATCAAGGAATCGATTCCAGGGAAGCCAGGGCACTGGCCTTTACTGCCATGGTAGCCGGCAATATCGGGATAATTTTCCTGAACCGATCATGGACGCTTTCGATATTTTCCATAGCCAAGGTGCGCAATCCGGCGCTATGGTGGGTGACTGGCGCTGCGGGAGGGCTGCTGGCAGTCATATTGGCGGTCCCGCCGATCCGCGACATTTTCTATTTCAGCGTGTCGCAGCCGGTCCGGTTGATGCAAAGCGTCCTGGTCATCGTGGTGATGATCGGCCTGCTGGACCAGATCAAGCTGAAGAAAAGACGCTACACCGATCGGATTGCTGCGAAAACTTGAGCACTTGCCCAGGAAGAACATGGTGCTGACGTCTGTTTCGATCAGGCATTGATTCGCCTGATCAAGCGCAAATCGCATCCAAATACCGTTGTGCATGCCGCTCGCGGCAATCCTTCGTCGCCTATAGTGGTTGCTTGCCAATCCATGGAGCCGGCCCTGCATCTCCAGCAGGCTGCAGATCCGGGGCGAGCAGGATTGGAGCCGGGTTCCTTCTCCCCAGCACTGTCCCGGAGGGTGAGAACAGGGCACGATGACATCAAGACTGCATCGTGCCGGATGAATAGTGTGGCCAAACCAGTGGGCTTTGCATGCCATCTGCCAGCAAACCGAAACCGTTTCGTATCTTGTCCCTGTCCGGTGGCGGTTATCTC
>DATEZO010000137.1:0-102210 GCA_035255485.1 Burkholderiaceae bacterium | reverse complement strand
CAAGGCGATCCAGCGAAGTTTCCTCGCGTACTTCGCGACATGCGGCCGCAAACGGTGTCTCGTTCGCTTCGACCATGCCCTTGGGGAAGTCCCAGTTCTTATAGCTGCGCAGCAGCAGGTAACGGCAATCCTCCGGCCCGCAATGCTGAATCACGACACCCGCTGACAGCATTTTTTGTTTCATACGATAAGTGAAAGCAAGCGAGCCAGAATTGTTTCATATGAAATAGACATTCGTACCTATCTTTGTTGCGCATCAATCTGCATAACGCCCCGGCTCCTAAGCTCAATTGCATTGGGGATGGACCAATAATGGTCAACGGAGAGCATGATGGTGGACGTCATTTTCACAGAGCCGATCGCACAGCATGTCTGGAACACCAAGTACCGGTTGTTTGAAGATGGTGCGTCACATGAGCCGAGTGTGCGTGACACCTGGTCGCGCGTTGCATTGGCATTATCCGGGCCGGAATTGCATCATCGCGACGCATGGTGCGATCGATTCGAGACAGCACTTTCCCATTTTCGGTTCTTGCCCGGCGGCCGCATTCTGGCCGGTGCCGGAGCGCAACACCGGGTCACGCTATGCAATTGTTTCGTGATGGGTCAACTCCATGATTCCATCGATGCGATCTTTTCCGTGCTGGGTGAATCGATGGTGACGATGCAGGAGGGAGGCGGCATCGGTTGCGACTTTTCAACCCTGCGGCCGGCAGGAATGCCTGCTGCCGAGTCAGGTAATATCGCGTCCGGGCCGGTGTCTTTCATGCACGTGTGGGACCAGGCATGTGCCACCCTGATCTCGACCGGAAGCCGGCGCGGTGCGATGATGGCAACGCTGCGCTGCGATCACCCCGATATCGAGCGCTTCATCGATGCCAAACATGGCGACAAGGGCGCGACAGGGGCCTTGCAGCATTTCAATCTTTCGGTATTGATCAGTGACGAGTTCATGCAGGCAGTGGGCGAGGATGCACAATGGCCACTGGTTTTTCCGCTTGCCGGGCGTCCGGTTCCGGACGGCGGGATCGTGTGCGAAAGAATCTGGTCCGGGTCAAGCGTCCTTGAGCCATGCCTGGTAGTGCGCACTATTGCGGCGCGCATGTTGTGGGACCGGATACTGCGTGCGGCGTTCGATTGCGGTGATCCCGGTGTGATTTTCATCGATCGCGTACAGCGCAGTAATAATCTCTGGTATGCCGAACGCATCAGTGCGACCAATCCCTGCGGCGAAGTGCCGCTGCCGCCGCATGGCGTATGCAATCTCGGGTCGATCAACCTGACGCAATTTATCCGCGATCCTTTTGGCCAGCATCCGCAGCTCGACATGAAGGGGATCGCCGACATCGCGGCAATCGCTACCAGGATGCTGGATAACGTGATCGATATTTCACATTTTCCACTGAAGGTGCAGGCCAGGGCGGCGCATGCGTCGCGCCGTATCGGGTTGGGCATCACTGGCCTGGCTGATGCGTTTGCAATGCTCGGCGTGCGGTATGGCTCGGAGTCGTCGCTGGATCTTGCAGATCGGATCATGCGGACCATTTCCCACGCAGCCTATCGCACATCGATCGCGCTGGCTGAGGAACGCGGTGTTTTTCAGGAATATCGTGCAACGGAGTATCTCGCTGGTGACTTTATCCTGTCGCTGCCGCATGACATTCTCGACATGCTTCGGCAAACCGGCATCCGCAATAGCCATTTGACGGCGATTGCGCCGGCCGGCTCCATCAGTCTGCTGGCCAATAATGTATCGAGTGGCATCGAACCGATCTATGCGTTCCAGGCGGACAGGAAAGTCAAGGCGTCCGACGGCAGCGTCACGACGATACCGGTCAACGACTATGCGTGGTCCCTGTTTCGCAAATTGCGTGGTGAGCATGCGCCGTTGCCCGATTATTTTGTCGCAGCATACGATGTCGATCCGCTGGCGCAATTGACGTTGCAGTCCCGGCTACAGGCGCATGTCGACCAATCCATTTCCAAGACGATCAATGTCCCGGCAGCGGCGAGTTTCGATCAATATCGGGATGTATTCATGCAGGCATATCAACTGGGCTTGAAAGGTTGCACCGTGTTCCGCACCAATCCTGTAGCCGGCGCGGTCCTTTCGCCATCCGGCAAGAGCGCATTCGGCAAGCCGTGCCCGTAGCAGTAAATCTTTGACGTGGTATTAAATGATGCAATTGGAACATGCGCCATGCTTTCGCCTGATGCTGGGCGGCGATGCCATGCTCGGGCGCCTTGTCAAGGACACGATCCTGCGTTTCGGCTCCGATTATCCGCTGGCGCCGATTGCCGGCCTGCTGCGGCAGGCGGATCTGGCCATCGTCAACCTGGAATGCGCAATGACTTCTTCCACGCATCCCTGGCCGGGAGCACGCAAAGCTTTTTACTTCGGTGCGCCGCCGCAGGCAGTACAGTCGCTGGCTGATGCGGGAATCGATATGGTCAGCCTCGCCAATAACCATATCCTGGATTACGGCGTTGAAGGTTTGCTCGACACGCTGCATCACTTGCGCATGCACGGCATCCGCTACGCCGGGGCCGGCGCCGATATCGATGAAGTATTTTCACCGGCGATTATCGAGCGCCATGGAATCAGGTTCGGCATGGCGGCATTTTGCGATCATCAAGCCGATTTTGCGGTGCAACAGGATAGGCCCGGTATCGCCTACCTCGATCTCGACGATGAGCCTGCTGCGATCGCCAGGCTGCACGAGGCGCTTGCGCCCTTGCAGCGCGCCGCAATCGAATGGCCGATCCTGTCGCTGCATTGGGGACCAAACATGGTTATTCGCCCCTCGGCCAAATTTCGGCGGCTGGCGCATGCCGCCATCCATATGGGCTGGAAAATCCTGTTCGGCCACAGCGCCCATGTATTTCAGGGAATCGAAATCTATCGTGGATGTCCGATCATTTACGCGGCAGGCGATCTGGTCGACGACTACTACGTCGATCCGGGTTTCAAAAACGATCACCAACTGTTGTTCGAGATGGAACTTACCCGCCATGCGCTGCGGCGCATCTATCTTCATCCGCTTTTCATTGCAGACTGCCAGACCCGGCTCGCGACAGGAGAGCAAGCCGAATATATCGTCACACGGATGAAAATGTTGTGCAGCGAAATGGGCACGCAGGTGCGGCAGGAAGAAGCGCAAAGCTGGATTGCCGCAAGCGATGCTTGACTTCTACTAAACCAGAGAAGGCATTCCGGGTGTTTATCCACAATAACGAAGTAGCGGCCATCTTCAATCAGATCGCCGACCTGCTGGAAATTAATGGCGATAACCCGTTTCGCATCCGTGCCTATCGGAATGCCGCCCGGATGCTCAATACGCTGGCACCCAGCGTGCAGACGATGGTGGCAGAAAAGCGGGATCTGAAGGATTTGCCGGGTATCGGGGTGGACCTGGCCGGGAAAATCGGCGAGATCGTCACCACTGGAACATGCGCATTGCGGGAACAACTGCGGCGTGAATTGCCACCCGCGATCCACGAGCTGCTGATGGTGCCGGGCCTGGGGCCCAAGCGCGTCAGGATGCTTTACCAGGAACTCAATATTCAGACCCTGGAGCAATTGTATCGTGCCGCGCGCGACGGCCAAATCAGCCATGTCCCCGGTTTTGGAAGACGTGTCGAACAGCGCATTCTGGAGGCAATGCAGGCTCGACAATCCAAAAAGGCACGCTTCACGATTGCCGTGGCGGAGCAAGTGGTAAAGCCGCTCATGACGTACCTGCAAGCGCAAAAGAAAGCCCGGCAAGTCGAGGTAGCGGGGAGTTTTCGCCGCCGGCAGGAAACCGTCGGCGATCTGGATATCCTGATCAGCTCTTTCCGTCCGCAACAAGTGGTGCAACAGTTCGTCAGATTCGACGGTATCGCACAAGTGCTGGCGCAGGGTGGAACGCGTGCCAGTGTCGTGCTACGCCAAGGCATGCAAGTGGATTTGCGGGTCGTAGCCGAGGTCAGCTTCGGCGCCGCATTGCATTACTTTACGGGTTCCAAGGCCCATAACATCGCAATGCGAACATTGGCGCAGGAGCGCGGATTGAAGATGAACGAATATGGAATATTTTCCACGATATTGTCTCATGCACGGCGCGTCGCCGGCGAGACCGAGGTCTCCGTATTCAACGCGCTGGGACTGCCCTATATCGAGCCGGAGCTGCGCGAGAACCGAGGCGAGATCGCAGCGGCGCAGGCCGGGCAATTACCGGCCCTGGTCAGCCTGTCCGATTTGAGCGGAGATCTGCACGTGCATACCAGGGCAAGCGACGGCCAGAACAGTTTGCGCGAGATGGCGCTGGAGGCGAAGCGGCGTGGATTAAGCTATCTTGGCATTACCGACCATTCAAGCCGTCTGGCGGTCGCGCATGGCCTGGATGCGGCAGGGCTGTCACGGCAGATGGATGAAATAGACCAATTGAACGCCGAACTGCCGGGCATCACACTGCTGAAAGGCATCGAGGTCGACATCAATGAGGATGGCACGCTCGATCTCCCTGATTCTATCCTTGCGCGGCTTGACCTTGTCATCGGTGCGGTGCATAGCAAATTCGCCTTGTCCAGGGAGCGGCAAACCGAACGTATCCTGCGTGCCATGGACCATCCTTGCTTTACGCTGTTGGCGCATCCGTCGGGCCGCTTGATTCTTGAACGGGAACCGTATGATGTCGATATGCCGCGTATCATCCGGCATGCGAAGCAGCGCGCCTGTTTTCTGGAATTGAACTCCCAACCCAGTCGCCTGGATTTGACTGATATTTACTGCATGATGGCGAAAGAGGAAGGGGTGTTGATCAGCGTGAATTCAGATGCGCACAGCGTATTCGATTTTGATCATGTGCGTTTCGGAATCGGCCAGGCCAGGCGAGGGTGGCTCGAGAAAGAAAACATCCTCAATACACGACCAGTCGAGCAATTGATGCCGATTCTTTCGAGTGCACGACGTTGTTGCCGATAATGCATTCTGTGCCGGCACGCTTTTTAGTGAATCTGGGGTGGAGCGGGATTGTAGATCTGATAGTTGTTGCCGCCGTGGCATTTCGCCTGGTACATCGCTTTATCGGCATTGATCAGCAACGTCTCCGGATCTTCGCCGTCGGATGGATAAATCGCGATACCGATGCTGGCGCTGACATTGATTTTCTGACCCCGCAACACGAATGGCCGAGCGATGGCATCAAGCATCTTGCGTGCGAGCGTTGAGGCAACCTCCGTATCCAGGAGGTCGGTAATGAGAACGGCAAATTCGTCGCCGCCAAACCGGGCAACAGTGTCTGTTTGTCGTACGCTCGCCCGCAATCTGTCCGCCACTGCGGTGAGCAATTGATCGCCTGTGTGATGTCCGAGGGTGTCATTCACCGGTTTGAAACCATCCAGATCCAGGAACAGTGTTGCGAGCATGTGTTGCGTGCGTTTGGCATGCGATATTGCTTTCTGCTGGACCCCGAGAAAAAGTGCGCGGTTGGGCAAATCCGTCAAAATATCGTGGTATGCGAGGTGGTGGTCTCGTTCGCTCTCTTGCTTCAGCTGCGTGATGTCGTGCTGAATCGCAATGAAATGCGTGATGGTGCCTTGCGCGTCGAACAGCGGCGTAATGACTTCATCCACAGTATAAAGAGAGCCGTCTTTTCGTTGATCGATGATCTCGCCCTGCCAGACATGCCCGGCAAGGATAGTCTGCCAGAGTTGTGCATAAAAAGCGTGTCTATGCCTTCCTGATTGCAAAATGGCGGGCGGGCGCCCAATCGCATCTTCCGACGAATAGCCGCTTAACTGGCTAAATGCATCGTTCACCCAGATGATCTGGCCTACCTCATTGGTAATGAAGATGGCATTGGCAACAGACGCCAAGGCTTGCGCCAACAAGGGCTGAGGAGGCGATTGCTGAGTTTTGCCGGAATCATTTGTCTGAGGCATGGCGAGTAACTCCATTCATCCATTGCGTACTACGCTGCAAAAATCGCTGCCATCCCCGCTTGCCCTGGATTGATGCATCATTCTACGAATTTGCAGTATCGGGCGGATTGGATAATTTCAAGCAGTGGTAGGCAATGGTATTTCCTGCTAGCTGATCGCTATTTGTGTTACATCAATCCGGGCAGCATTCCGGGTGCGCTACGCTTTGAGCAAATTGTCGCCTATTGGTGTCTGCGCCGCAAAAGTAGAAAGAATTGCTATGGCTGATCAACAGCTCCCAGGCGATCAGGAGAATTTGATTCGATCCCTTGCTCTTGCCCTGAAACAAGCGGCTCATTCAATACGGATATTCGAGACGCACATCTCCTGGATTCTAATTGCGGGAAATGATGCGTACAAATTCAAAAAGGCAGTGCATTTTGATTTCCTTGATTTCTCCACGCTCGATGCACGCCATTTCTATTGTCTGGAAGAATTGCGTTTGAATCGGCGCTTGGCGCCCGAAATTTATCTGGATGTCGTGACAATCACGGGTAGCCCAACGCACCCTGTCATCGGCGGATCCTCCGCACCAATCGAGTATGCGGTCAAAATGCGGGCGTTTGCGCAACAGGCGCTATGGAGCGAACGCATCGAAAAAGGCTGCCTTTCCGCCAGAGAAATCGATAGGCTGGCACAGAAGCTGGCGCAATTCCATCAAAGTGCCGCGATTGCTCCACTGGAAAGCGTATGGGGCTCGCCCGATGCGATGCGGGCAGTTGCGGATGAAAATCTGATCCTGATTACCGGCCTGGTCGAAGATGCAGAGGAGAAAAGAATCGCAAACGAGATAATGGCATGGCAAATCGCGCAGCAGCAGATACTGAGGCGCATATTCGAAAAACGCAAATCGACGGGGTTTGTCAGGGAATGTCATGGCGATCTCCATAGCGGCAACATTCTTACCATCGACGATCGGGTCACTGCATTTGATTGCATTGAATTCAACGAGAGCCTGCGCTGGATCGATGTGATGAACGATCTTGCCTTCATTTGCATGGATCTGCAGTTCCATGGATTGCATGGGTTGGCGGCGCGATTGCTCAATGGCTATCTCGAAATGACCGGGGATTACGAGGGCATGGCCGTGTTTCGGTATTACCGGACGCAACGCGCATTGGTCCGATGCAAAGTTGCGTTGCTGCGGGCCCGGCAATTGGCGGCGGAAGGCCGGGCCGCGACATTGCATGCAGCCCAAGCTGCGGAATACCTGGCATTCGCTGTGCAAGGCATCAAGCCGGCAGCGTCGGCGATCATCCTCATGCACGGCTATGCCGGCAGCGGCAAATCGACCCTTTCCATGCATCTGGTCGAACTCGTCGGCGCGGTTCGGATACGGTCCGATGTCGAACGAAAGAGGATGCATGGGATCGCGGCGACATCGGCAGCGGCCACCCCGTTCGGCGTGGGGCTCTATGATCGGGCGACGACCCGGGCGACATACGAGCACTTGCGCATGTTGACACGATCGGTTGCCGTATCAGGCATGCCCGTCATCGTCGACGCGGCGTTCCTGAAGAGGGTGCAACGCAGGCTGTTTGAACATCTGGCCACTGAGCTCGGCGTGCCATTTTTCATTGTCGAGACCTACGCCAGCGAAGCTACATTGAGGATGCGCGTTGCCGCGCGTGCACAGCTGGGACATGACCCTTCCGATGCCGGGCTGGAGGTATTGGCGCATCAGCTGGCGCACCATGAGGCGCTATCCGATAATGAAAAAAAACATGTGATTGCCATTGACAGCGAAGCAGAATGGGGTCCGGAAACGCTTCGCGAAGCATGCCAGCCGATCATCGTGGTTCTGCGAAATCCGGCCGCGGGCGCCGACGCCGTTGAATAGTGATGAGGATAAGACGATATGTCCGTAAAACCTGTCTTCCGACTGGGCGCGGCATGGACTGACTGCATCCATTTTTCAATTGATGCAGTCAAGACGCTTTCCATCCAGGCCAAGCTCATGTCATGTGGTTTGTCCGCGCGCAAGCGACGGTGTGGCGCCAATTCGTAGAATGGGTCGATGTGTTTTCATCACTGCATGCGTTATCGAAGGAAAACCGATATGTCAGCCAAGGCTCTGTTATTTCACGATGAAGCACGCGAAAAAATGTGTGCAGGTCTCAATACGCTTTCGGATGCAGTCAAGGTAACGCTCGGGCCGAAAGGACGGACAGTTGTAATTGGAAAATCTTACGGTTCCCCAACCATTATTAATTCTGGCGTGATCGTTGCAAAAGAAATTGAATTGCCGGATAAATTTGAAAACCTGGGTGCGCAGATGGTACGGGAAGTTGCGGCACACACATCCGAGATGGCGGGCGATGGCACCACTACTGCGACTGTGCTGGCGCAAGCGATTGTGCAGCAGGGCATGAAATTCGTGGCAGCCGGATTCGATCCCATGGATTTGAAACGGGGCATCGATACGGCCGTCGATTGCGTTGTGGCGCGCCTGAAAGAAAATTCAAGGGAAATCCATTCGAATCAGGAAATTGCGCAAGTCGGAACCATTTCCGCCAATGGCGATCTGGCCATTGGCACGATGATCGCACAGGCGCTGGAGCGTGTCGGCCGGGACGGTGTGGTCAAATCGGAAGACGGCCGGGGCATGAATAACGAGTTGGAGGTCGTGGAGGGATTGCAATTCGACCGCGGTTATTTGTCGCCTTATTTCATCAACGATCCTGAAAATGGCCGTGTGACCCTGGAAGATGCCTTGATTCTGCTTTATCAAAAGCAGATTTCAACGATTAATGCGTTGCTGCCCCTTCTCGAACAGATCATCAAGGCTGGTCAGCCATTACTCATCATTGCGGAAGATGTCAGTGGTGACGCACTGGCGACGCTGGTGGTCAATTCCTTGCGCGGCACATTGAAAGTCTGCGCCGTCAAGGCGCCGGGGTTCGGCGATCACCGCATCGCGCAGCTCGAGGATATTGCGATCGTAACGGGCACTCGGGTAATGTCGGAAGAAGCGGGCCTGTCTTTGGAAAAAATCGCCTTGCAGGATCTCGGTCGCGCAACACGTATTGAAATAGACAAGGACAATGCGACGCTGATTGGCGGCGCGGGCGATCCGGGGAAAATTAAAAACCGTGTAGCGCAAATCCGGCAGGAGATCGAACGCACGGAAAGCACTTATGAGCGAAAGCAATTGGAGGAGCGTGCCGCAAAACTCGCCGGCGGTGTTGCGCTGATCAAAGTCGGCGCATCCACTGAAATTGAGATGAAAGAAAAAAGATCGCGAGTAGAAGATGCGCTACATGCGACCCGTGCGGCGGCTGAAGAGGGCGTCGGTGCCGGCGGCGGCGTCGCATTGCTGCGTGCGCGCTCTGCATTGGACAATCTTGAAATGACGAATATGGCGCAGGAGTCTGGTGTCAAAATCGTGCATCGCGCATTGGAAGGACCGCTGCGCCAGATTGTCTACAACGCCGGCGGAGAGCCTGATGTCGTCATCGAAAAGGTGGCCAATGGGACAGGCGATTTCGGCTACAACGCCGCGACCGAAGAATATGGCGGCATGATCCAGATGGGTATCATCGATCCGACAAAAGTCACTCGCCTTGCTTTGCAAAATGCCGCATCGATTGCCGGCTTGATTCTGACGACCGATTGCATCGTGGTGGAGCGTCCTGTGCAGGAAGGAAAAATACCCGCCACGATGCCGGAAGAATACGGTGCGTAGAAAAATTCCGTCGCCACCGCGCGGACAAGAAATTCCGCCCGCACTACCTGGTTACCAGACATTACCTGGTTACCCCGGAAGGAAATCGTCATGACTACACACCACGAGCAGGCCGATCAGGCAAGCTTGAAATTGATGCCGCTTACTCCCATCCAGTTGGATCCGGGTCTGACCGATCTCGGCATGTCACTGGCGCAGGTGCTGCAGAAACGCAGAACAACCCGTGAATTCAGCGACCGCGAGGTTAGCCTGGAAACGCTTTCCCGCCTGCTCTGGGCGGCATGCGGCATCAATCGTCCGGACGGCGCGCACCGTACCGCGCCTTCTGCAAAAAATTGGCAGGAAATCGATGTCTATGTCGCGATGGCAGAAGGGCTTTATGTATTCGATCCTCATGCATTTGTGCTGCACCCCATTTTGAAGGAGGACATTCGCGCAGCCACCGGCTGGCAAGATTTTGTGCCACTCGTTCCGGTCAATCTGGTCTATGTCGCCGACCTGGCGAAAATGGATAATGCGCCGCGCAAAGAACAGAAATTTTACGCGGCACTGGATACCGGTTTCATCAGCCAGAACGTCTCCCTTTTCTGTGCCGCAGAAGGGCTCGCGACAGTCGTGCGTGGCTGGGTGGATCGCCCGGCCCTGGCCCAAATCATGAAACTTGGGCCGGAACAGCGCATCATCATTGCGCAGTCGGTCGGCTATCCGCGCAGCTAGTGTCTCACCTGAGCCGAGTCAAGCGTCATTCGGGTACGGAGTCAAACAGCCATCATGCAAGTCGTCCTGCCGTGAAAAGCACGAGTCAATTACGGGCCATAATCAACCGTGAACGCCCTTTCTTGCGCACGATTCTTCTCGCAGTTACGGTCGGGGCATTCATGCACGGCCCGGGTGCGGCAGAAGCATTGGATGCGATCCGGTTGCCGGCGCCACAGACCGCGGGCGGTAAACCTCTGATGCAGGTATTCAAGGAGCGTCACACCACGCGCAATTTCAAGAGCGATCCGTTACCGCTGCAAGTCCTTTCCAGTCTGTTGTGGGCCGCTTTCGGAATCAATCGTCCCGTCTCGGGAGGGCGGACCGCGCCTTCGGCGCACGATGCGCAGGAGATCGGCATCTATGTCGTGATGGCCGATGGCGCTTATCTGTACGATGCGAAAAGCAATGCACTGCGCATGGTGCGTGTTGGCGATCTGCGCGCGTCGACCGGTTTGCAGCCTTTTGTGAAAGAGGTGCCGGTCAGCCTGGTATATGTCGCCGATTTCGCGAAATTCACTCGCGACAGTGAAGCTGATAAAGTTTTTTATGCGGCGGCCGATGCCGGCCACATCAGCGAAAACGTCTATCTGTACGGCGCGTCGGAAGATCTGGCGGTGATGGTCCGCGCCTATATTGACAAGCCGACGTTGGCGAAGGCGTTGGGGCTCAACCCCTCCCAGCGCATCATCCTGGCACAGTCGGTTGGCTATCCAAAGTAGTTGGATTGCATGCGGATCTTGCCTGACGATGATGCCGCTTTCCCGCTACGCTGGATGATGATCAAGCGCGGTGCTCTTGGCTTGTCAGGACGATTGCCGTTGCGCTGGCTGGATCGGCACATAAAACGCCATTATCGCGATTCGCCAATCTGGCAGCACCGGTTTTTATATAAAAAATAGGGAGTATAGGCAAAAATACATTAATATTCGTAATAATAAAGAGGTATTTTAAAAATACACGGTAGTGTATGTTTTAGTGAGACGGCGTCACTGGAGGATAGGAGTCTCCATATTCTTTCATTTTCGAGGCGGCGGAATACTATCCGCGACATGGAACGTATTGTCATGCCTGCCTTCCCATCAATTCATGAATTGCTTGATTTTTCGGTACAGTGTTGCGCGACTGATATTCAGCGCGGCGGCGCTGGCGGAGATATTCCCGCCGTGGCGCTCCAGTGCGGTGCGTATTGCCTGCGCCTCCATCGAGGCAAGCGTGCCGGTACCGTGTGCATGGACCTGATCCGACTCGGCGGCCGCCTGATGGTTGCGGCGCTCTATCAGCTCGTTCAGGAAATCGTCGGTCAGATGCTGCAGTTCGATGCAGTCCTTCTCGCCGAGGAATGCCAGCGCGGTGGCCAGCACGCTGGATAGCTGGCGTATGTTGCCAGGCCATGGATGAGTGCGAAAAGCATCGAATACTTCTTCGGAAACCACCACCTGCCGTGCGCTGCCTACCTTGCGCTGAATGAGATGGGCAATGATTTCGCGCAGATTTTTTCTTTCTCGTAACGGTGGTAGCGGGACTCTCAGTCCATTCAGCCGGTAATACAGATCTTCCCGGAACAGCCCTTTTGTCACCCGTTCCTTCAGATTCATGTGCGAGGCGCAAATGATGGCGATATCAATCGGGATTACCTTGTCGCTGCCCAACGGGGTGATCTCGCGTTCCTGCAGAACCCGCAGCAGACGTGCTTGCAGCCCATGCGGCATGTCGCCGATCTCATCCAGGAATAGCGTGCCCTTGTCTGCCAGTTGCAGTTTGCCGATGGCGCCGCCGCGCTTGGCACCGGTGAAAGCGCCTTCGCGGTAGCCGAACAGCTCGGCTTCGATCAGCGTTTCGGGAATGGAGGCGCAATTGATGGCGATGAATTGGCGGGCGGCCCGGCTGGAATGCTGGTGCAGGGCTCTTGCCAGCACTTCCTTGCCGCAGCCGGTTTCGCCTTCAAGCAGTATCGGGATGTCGGCGGTAAATGCGCACTGCGCCTTTTCGATCAATGCCGCCATCGATTTTTCGCCCAGGGCGATGTCGCTGAATTCCGGCTTGATGCCAGTCTGGTTGCCGATGGATGACTTTGCCGCTGCGCTTGCACCGCCCGCCTCCGGATGCATGGTGCTTACGGGATGCGCACTCGTATACACCCGCACGCCGTTACGCATGTACACCAGCAGCGGAGAGCGTCCGCTCACTGAAAAATAGTCGCTCAGATGCTCGAAGTTGTAATCGAATATCGATGAAAAATCGTCGTTCGTCACAAGATCGTGACTCATATTGAGCAGCAATAATGCCGCCCTGTTTAATGCCAACAGACTGCCGTCCAGTGAAAATACGGCAATCGCCTCCCATAAAGTGCCGAGAAATTCCGGCCGATTGTGGAACCGGACGATCAACTGTTTTTTGAAGTGAGCATGGAACAGGCGGTTCTCAATCAGCTGGGCCGACATGTTGACCAGCATTTCCATCTGGCGCAGATGCTTGCGGCTTGACACATCCAGTACCCCAACCAACTTCCCGTACGGATCGAAGATCGGGCTGGCCCAGCAGGAAAATGCGCCATGCTGTTCCAGATAATGCTCGCCGCCGAAGATGGGAACTGCACGCTGTTCAATGATGGTTGTACCAATGGCATTGGTGCCCATCTGCTCTTCGCTCCAGCATGCACCAAGATTGCCAACTTTGCGGATGGACGAATCTTCTACAGAAAGCGGACTACCGAGCGAGCTCAGGATGGTGGCGTCTGTGTCTGCAAGCAGGACGACGCTGCGGGTATTGGCGATTTGCTGGTACAGATTCTCCAGCTCCGGCAGCGCCACTTGCGCCAGCAGGCGGTTGCGTTCCTTGATTTGCTGGAATTCCTGCTGCGAGTATACCGAAATAGGGGCGCGCTTGAAGGCGTTCAAGCCTTGGCTGGCGCAGCGGCGCCATGATTTTTCGATCGCTTCGTCCACCAATCCTTTGGGGACAGGATCATCATTAAAGAAATGGCTGCGCGCGAGCGCTACCCTTGTACCGGCATCGGCTGTCAATACGTCTCTTTTGTCCATCGTCTCTGTCCCATCGCTTCTTGTTACGCCATTCTCGCATGTGGATCGATTCGATACATCGAATTCTCATTTTGATGCATGCGACACGCTGCCTGCAATTTCGCTAGGATGCCCTTTAAATATGATTTATGTCAAACAAAAACAATGTATACAAAGAGTTGCGAGTGATGCGCCGCACCAATTTGGGGAGGTGGCACATTGCTTGCGTTTAATGAACCGGAAATGATCTCGCATGTGCTTCAGAAAAGTAAGGGTAGATCAGCGGCTCTCGAAAGTCGGGGTGCCTGCAACAGGTTGCAAGAAATACAAATCATCAGGAATGCCCGATGGATTCAAGATAAGGACAGGCAGAATATGAAAAAAATGGGATTTGCATTATTGACATCGCTACTGCTGGGAGTAATGTCTGCGAGCCGGGCCGAGTTACCGGCCGAGACGTTGAAATTGGAAACACTTCCTTTCCCGCCCAAACCGCATTGGGTATATGTAGTTGATGTCGGCTTCAGTCACATGACGGAAAGCAGGGTATCCCTGGTCGATACGGAAAAGCAGGAAGTCATCGGCATGGTGACGACCGGGCTGGTTGCCGGGGTAGGCACCTCCCCCGATAAAAAGGAACTCTATGTTACCGAGACCTTTTATTCGCGCGGCAGCCGTGGCGAACGCACTGATGTGCTCACGATCTACGACACCAGCGAATTGAAGCCGATAGGCGAGGTTATTTTGCCTAACAAGCGCTTCATCTCCGTGACGATGCCTTACGGAACCGTGGTGACTGCCGACGGACGTTTCCTTCTGCAATTCAACTTTTCGCCGGCGACATCGGTTAGCGTGGTCGATCTCAAGAGCCGGCAGTTCGTAGGCGAAATCGCCACGCCAGGCTGCTCCATGATGTATCCGGCTGCCAGCGGGCGCGCATTTTCAATGCTTTGCAGCGATGGCAAGCTGCTGACGGTAAAGCTGGACGATAGCGGCAAGCCGGTATCGCAGCAAAAGGGCGGACAGGCTTTTTTCAACCCGGATAGTGACTCGATCAATGTCGCGCCGGCACGCCTGAAAAACCAGTTGTTCTTTGTTTCCTTCCTGGGCGAGGTTCACCCGCTGGACGTGGCTGCCGATCAGCCTGCTGCAGGCAACACCTGGTCCTTGCTGAATGCCGCCGACAAGAAAAATAACTGGCGCCCGGGTGGCTGGCAGTATGTCACGGCCAATGAAGTACTGGGGCGTCTCTATGTCGCCATGCATCAGGGCAAGACGGGCACCCACAAGGATCCCGCCAGCGAAATCTGGGTGTATGACCTCAAGAACAATACGCGCATCCAGCGGATTCACGCCAAGACACCGGTGGTCAGCCTGCTGACCGGCCCTGGCCAGCAGCCATTGCTCTACGCACTGGGCGCGGACGGCAGCGTACATGCCTACGATGCGCGATCCGGTCGGTACAAGAGCACCGTCAAGGGTGTTGCCGAAACGGCGATGGTCATGATGAATCCATAAGGCGTCAATCACCATGATCGATCCTGTCATTAACGGTATTCTGGAGGCCTCGCTGGCGCTGATTTTCCTGGCCAGCGGTATCGAGAAAATCCGGGACTTCGCCTGGTTTACCGAGGCAGTCCGTCAATATCGGCTCGTCCCTGACAGCGTGCTGTCGCCGGTCGCATTTGCCGTGCCGGCTGCGGAACTCGCTTTCGCTGCCGGCTTGCTGTATCCGCCCAGCCGGGCTCTCGCTGCGGCAGGAGCAATTGCCCTGCTGCTCTTGTTCGCGCTCGCCATCGGCATTAATCTGGCGCGTGGCCGGCGCGAAATCGATTGCGGCTGCTGGGGTCCGGCGGCACAGCGCAGCGAAATCAGTGGTTGGCTGGTGGTTCGGAACATCGCACTGGCGTTGCCGGCAGGTCTGCTGCTGCTGCCGGATGCGGCGCGGGCGGTGCACTGGATCGACTTTGCCACGATCGGCTTTGCCACTATCACGGTGCTGTTTCTATTCGGCGTATTCAATCGCCTGATTGCCAATGCGCCAAAACTCTCCAATTTGAGGAATTCCCATGACTGAAGCTTTGCTTGTTTCGAACCTGGTGCTTTGGGCCATAGTGGTTGTACTGGCCATGGTCACCCTGGCGCTGGCGCGCCAGATCGGCGTGCTTTACGAGCGCGTTGCCCCGGCCGGTGCTCTCATCATCGACAAGGGGCCGCGCATCGGCGAGCGTGCACCGCTGTTCGAACTGCGTGATCTTGCCGGCCATGCCCTGAAACTGGGCGGCATTCATCAGGGCAACAGGAATACGGTCATGCTATTCGTCTCTCCCAGTTGCCCGGTCTGCAAAAAACTGCTGCCGATCGCCAAGTCGCTGCTGAAGTCGGAAACCTCTACGGATCTTATTCTCGCCAGTGATGGCGATGAAGAAGATCAGCGCCGTTTCGTCGTACGCGAGCGCCTGGAGGCATTCCCGTATGTACTGTCGCACGAACTTGGAATGGCATATCAGATCGGCAAGCTGCCTTATGCGGTGCTGGTCGATGCTGATGGCGTGATCCGCGCGAAGGGGTTGATCAATACGCGCGAACATTTGGAAAGCCTGTTCGAAGCCCAGCAAACCGGCGTTGGTTCGTTGCAGGAATATCTCCAGAAACAGGGCGCTTGAGCGCAACCAGAAAGGTAATAATTCATGGCATGGTTTGATAATTTCTCCGAGATGACTTCACGTCGGCTGGCGCAGCGTACTTCGCGGCGCGGCGCACTGGCAAGACTGGGTCGTGTCCTGGCCGGCGGCGCATTGCTGCCATTGCTGCCGATCGATCGCATCACCGGCAAGGCGGAAGCCGCGCAACCCAAAAAAGGCAGCGCAGCCGACCCGGGCGACCCGCAATCCTGCGATTATTGGCGTTATTGCGGTATTGACGGCTGGCTCTGTTCCTGCTGCGGCGGCACTTCCAGTTCCTGCCCACCGGGCAGCGAGCGATCGCCGCTTACCTGGATCGGGACTTGCCGGAATCCGGCAGATGGAACCGATTATCTTATTTCGTACAACGACTGTTGCGGCAAGGGCAGTTGCGGACGCTGTTTCTGCAATCGCAACGAGGACGATACCCCGATGTACCGGCCGCAGTCGAATAACGATATCGACTGGTGTCTCGGCACATCGAGCATGGTTTATCACTGCTCGACGTCGGTCATACTTGGGGTGGCGCAAAAATGACAAAAATGATGGCTGCCTTGTTTGCTGGCAGGCGCATGAGATCAGGCCTTGCCTTTGCTGCGTGCCTCATCGGCGCAACTGCAGTTCATGCCGCTGGTTCTGATGTCTTTGCAGCACACTGCGCTACCTGTCACATGGCCAATGCTCAGGGTTCGCCCGGATTTGTTCCGCCTTTGACAGAAACCCTCGGACATTATGCTCAGACGCCGGCTGGGCGTGCGCTGCTGGCCCGCATCGTCGCATATGGCATGAGCGGCACGATTACCGTGGCCGGGCAGAGGTATGTAGGCAGTATGGCTGTGGTGCGGCCATTGACGGATGCCGAAGTGGCCGAAGCGCTTAATCATGTGCTTACCCAGTTCAATCAGGCTAGTTTGCCAAAGGATTTTCAGCCCTTTACGGAGGACGAAGTGAAGCAGCACAGGGCTGAAAAATCGACACCGGTCGCGAATTATGCTGCAAGGCAGGCGCTGGTGAGCCGTCTCACTACGGAAGGCAAGGGCCGGTGAACGTGTTTTCTCCAGCATGGCTACTGCTATGGCGTATGAGCAGCACATGCCGGACCGCAGGATGCTTGCCAGCATCAATCACCGGATGCCATTCGGCGTCGATGCATGGAGCCAGCGCATGGAAAGGCGATCGGGGTCGCTCGCAACTCGCGGTGGGTGAGTGAGCGCTATGCGGAATCAATCAATGCTGTGAACGGATTTTTGCGGTAATTCCCCTTGTACTTTGCCAAGGGATTTTGTTTTACATCTGTTTCTATTTTGCAGGGGGCAATGATGGATATCAAGGCAGCACTTCAATCCACCGATGCAGCACGAATGGTGTTATGCAACCAGCTTTATATCGATGGCCGCTGGCAGCCTGCCACTGACGGAGGCACTTTCGATGTGTTTAACCCGGCTACCGAGCGTCTGCTGGCCAAGGTTGCCTCGGCCAAGCCAGAGGATGTCGATGCTGCAGTGCGCGCGGCACGCGCCCAGTTCGATGGCGGCGAATGGTCGAAAATGAATGGCGCCGAGCGCGGCAAGCTGCTGTACCGATTGGCCGAGCTGATGGAGCGCGACAAGGATTATCTGGCCAAACTGGAAACACTGAATCTCGGCCGGCCGCTGATGGAGCCTACCGTTCTCGACATTCCGAATGCCATCAGCACCGTGCGTTATTTTGCCGGCTGGGCCGACAAGATTGAAGGCCGCAGCATTCCGACCCCCGGTTATTTCGGCCTGCCGACACTGTCCTATACGGTGCGCGAACCAATCGGCGTGGTGGGCGCCATCACGCCGTGGAATACCCCTGCCATGATTGCCTGCTGGAAGCTGGCGCCAGCGCTTGCCGCCGGTTGCACCATGGTGCTCAAGCCTGCCGAAGAAGCGCCGCTGACCACGCTGTATCTGGCCAAGCTGATCGAGGAAGCCGGTTTTCCGCCAGGCGTGTTCAACGTCGTTCCAGGGTTGGGTGAAGTCGCCGGTGCGGCATTGTCGCGCCATCCCGGAATCGACAAGGTCAGCTTTACCGGCAGCCCGGAAGTCGGGCGCGAAATCATGCGCGTAGCGGCCGATGGCTTCAAGCGGGTGGCGCTCGAATTGGGCGGCAAGTCGCCCCAGATCATCATGGCCGACGCAAATATCGAGGCCGCAGTGGGTGGCGCCGCGATGGGATTGTTCTTCAACCAGGGCCAGGTATGCGCTGCCGGTACACGGGTGCTGGTGCACCGCTCGAAATACGCTCAGGTGCTGGAGGCGCTGGCTGGTGCTGCCCAGGGTATCAAGCTGGGCGATCCGCTGGATCCGCAGACCAACATGGGTTCACTGGTCAGCAAGCGGCAATTGGAACGTGTCGCCAGCTATGTCGATGCCGGCATGCAGGAAGGCGCTACCATCGTCGCTGGCGGCAAACGGCTCGACCAGCCGGGTTATTTCTTCCGCCCGACCATTTTCGGCCAGGCCGACAATGACATGCGCATTGCGCAGGAAGAGATTTTCGGACCGGTTGGCGTGGTCATTGCGTTCGATGATGTTGATGACGCAATCAAAATTGCCAATGCCACACGTTATGGACTGGCTGCCACGATATGGACTCGTGATGTCAGCAATGCACACCTGATGGCGTCGAAGATTCGCGCCGGAGCCATCGGTATCAATGGTTGGGCGCCAATTGATCCGCGCCTGCCATGGGGCGGTTCCAAGACCAGCGGCATCGGCCGCGAACTGGGTTGGGCCGGCATCGAAGCAGTCACTGAAGAGAAAGTCGTCACGCTGGTTTTGTAACTGGGATCACAAGGAGGAGACAATATGAAAACGAGCATGAGAAAAAGTGTGGCGCTATTACTGGCCGCATCCGGAGTACTGGCGGCAGGATCTGCATTCGCAGCGGCAAGCGATGCGGAAATCGCGCGATTGGGGAAGGATCTGACCCCGGTGGGTGCTGAAAGGGCCGGTAGCAAGGATGGAATCATTCCGGAATGGACTGGCGGCATGATGAAGGCGCCGGCGGGCTGGAAGGTCGGACAGAAGAGAATTGATCCGTACAAGAATGACAAGCCCTTGTACTCGATCGACGCCTCCAATGTCGACAAATACAAGGACAAGCTTTCCGAAGGCCAGATTACCCTGGTCAAGACCCTCAAGGGATACCGCATGGATGTATATCCGACTCGTCGCAGCTGCGGCTACTCCGATATCGTCTACGAGCGGACCAAAATCAATGCCAAGGAAGCCAAGCTCGCATCCAATGGATGGGGACTGGAGAAGGCAATGGGTACCGCAATCCTGTTCCCGATCCCGAAAAACGGTGCGGAAGCGATGTGGAACCACAAGCTGCGCTACATGGGCGAGGGACGGATCGAGCATTACTCGACCATTTTCTCCACAAGTGGCGAGATTGTGCCTCTGGTGCAGGATCAATGGGTGAACATTCCTTTCCATAATCCGAAGAACAAGAGCGTGGAAGATGTCGACGGCGTCGAGATCAAGCTGCTCAATGCCGTGGTATCTCCTGCCGCGCGTACCGGCGAACTGATTCTTGCACACTGGTTCTTCAACAAGCCGAGCGATGCCTGGCTGTATTTCCCGGGACAGCGCCGGGTACGGCGCGCACCGACGTTCGCGTACGACAATCCGGTTCCCGGATATGAGAATCTGGAAACTGTCGATCAGTATCCGATGTTTGCCGGCGCAATGGACCGTTACGACTGGAAACTGGTCGGCAAGCAGGAAATGGTCATTCCCTACAACAGCTGGAAATGGATCGACAAGAGTCGCAAGTATCAGGAGATCTACGGCCCGAACTACGTCAACCGCGACCTCGTTCGCTACGAAACGCATCGCGTCTGGAAAGTGGAGGCAACGCTGAAGCCGGGCATGCGCCATATCTTCCCGAAACGCGTGTTCTATCTTGATGAAGATAGCTGGGGTCTGATGGTAGTTGATAACTATGATGCCCAGGGCAAGATCTGGCGTGTGCAGGAAAGCAGCATCATTGTCGCACCCGAAATACCTGCCTGCGTCGGACAGGAATTCATGAACTATGACCTGGCGATAGGCCGTTATGTGGGAGAGAACGCAACCCAGGAACGACCCGAGACAGACTGGCTGGCTGGGCGCGAAGGTCGCATTGATCCGAAACGATTCAACCCGGATGAGCTGCGCCGCGTCGGCGATCGGTAAGCAGGGTGCGGGCAGCCGCTTCGGCGACTGCCCTGCTAATGGAAACAAGGAGGAGAAGACAATGAAAAAGAAGATACAACAGCGGCAACGCATGAATGTTCGCCTGAATCGCATCGTTCAGGCGCTGGCGCTCGGGAGTGTCGGTCTACTGGTGGCGCAACCGGCCGCTGCGGTCAAGTTCGAGGGGGAATCCGTCAGCGGCAGCTTCGACTCTACGATCTCGTTCGGGATCCAGAAGCGGCTCCAGGGACAGAATTGCCATATCATCGGCAACGACAACGGCGGTTGCGCCGCTACCGAAGGCACGTTGGGAACGGTAGTCAACGGGCCCGGTTTCGGCGGGACATCCAGTCCGGATTTCAACAACCTGCAGGCCGATGATGGCAATCTCAACTTCAATAAAGGCGATATCGTTTCCGCCGCCCTGAAGGGCACGCATGAACTGTATCTGAAAATGCCGCAAGGCGTATCCAGCCTGATTCGGGCAACCTGGTCCAAGGACTTCAGGGCCGACCATACCCGGCGCACTCCGCTGGCAGATGACGCTAAGGACCTTGCCGTCACGAATATCACCTTGCTGGATGCATGGCTGGCAAAGGATTTTGAGGTTAGCGGCATGCCGACCAAGGTAAAGCTCGGCAACCAGGTGATCAGCTGGGGCGAGGATATCTTCATCTACGGCGGCGTGAACGTCACCAATGCGATCGATCTCCGCAAGTTCCATACGCCCGGCACACAACTCAAGGAAGTATTCCGGCCGGCGCCGATGCTGTCGCTGAATATCGGGTTGGCGGAAAAGCTGAGCCTGGAGGCCTATTATCAATTTGGCTGGAACGGATTCCAGTTTGATCCGGTCGGCACTTATTTCTCGGGTGCGGATGTCATCGGCAAAGGCGTGCAGGGAGCATTCCTGCCGAGTTCGCTGATTGGCTTGTCTACCGGAAGTGTCGGCGACCCGGGAACCATCAGCACCGGCATGCTGCAACCGGCAGGCACCAGGCTGACATTGGCGGACCTGGTGGCAGCCGGCACTTTCGTGCCAAGGGAATTCGAAAAGAAACCGCGCGATCAGGGCCAGTTCGGCGCCGCCTTGCGCTACAAGGCGGATAACGACATCGAGTGGGGCGCTTACTACATCCGCTTCCATGACAAGCTGCCGTTTGTCGGATTCGCCGGCAACCCGGGAGCACCTGGCCCGGACGCGTATTTTGTCAACTATGGCGAGTCGCGCGATTTGTTCGGCGTATCGGCCAATACGGTGATTGGTGATGTCGCGGTGGGTACGGAAATCTCATACCGGCCGAAGGATTCCGTCATGATCGATCCGACGGTCCCCCTGGCCGGCCGCTACAGCGTGATGGATGTCGCCAATACCACGGGAACACGCGCCTACGTGAATGGTTACGTCGACGAAAAGCGCTGGCAGGCGCATTTAACCGGGTTTTATCTGGTGGCGCCCAGCAGTCCTTTAGGCCGTATCAGCAAGGCTTTAGGGGCAGCTGAATGGACAATGCTCGGGGAAGTGGCCTACACCTACTATCCGAATCTGGATTTGTCGGGTGCCGTGCCGTACCTGCTGCCTAACTATCAATTGCCGACCAAAGGCTCGTACGGCTACGTCTTGTCGACCTTCATGGCGTATCCGCATGTGGGTGGCAGCGAATGGAACATGTCGCCGCAGATCGATTTTGCCCACGATGTGCACGGTATCAGCCCGAACGCCATGCCATTTGTCCAGGGGCGCAAGGCGCTGACGCTGTCGCTCAACTTTGATCGCGACAACAGCAAATGGAAAGCCAACGTGGGTGCGACCAGTTTCTGGGGTGGCGGCAGCAATAACCTGGCAACCGATCGCGATTTCCTGTTTGCGAGCATGTCCCGCTCCTTCTGATGAAAACCTGCAGGGCAGGTGCAACGCATCATCGCTGGTACGTTGCACCTGCCCTGTACCCGCTGCCTGCCTTGCCGGCAGTATCAAGAGTATTGCTTTAAAGGTTAGATGAATGATTGCCTCTTTGGTCAAACGGCTGGAAAACCTGTTCTTCAATCACCGCCTGGCTACCTTGGCCGTACTCGGTGTCTTGACGCTTTTCATGGGCTTTTATGCAGTGCAATTGCGTATGTCGGCCGGCTTCGACAAGCAATTGCCGAAGGGCCATGAGTATATTGATACGTTTTTCAAGTATCGCAATGAGATCTTCGGCGCCAATCGCATCATCGTAGTGGTCAAACCGCGCAAGGGCGATATCTGGAATAAAGATGCCCTGAAGCGTTTGTATGATATTACCCAGGCGGTCTTCTTTCTGCCTGGCGTCGACCGGCGCACTGTGTCGTCATTGTGGACTCCGAACACGCGGGTGGTGGAGATTACCGACGACGGACTCAAGGCCGAAGACGTGATCGGTGGCGACGTGACTCCCGAGCGGCTGAGCACGGAAAACATCGTTCATATTCACAACAATGCCATTGTCGGTGGCTATGTGGGTAGCCTCGTTGCCAGTGATAATTCCGGCGCCATGATCGTGGCCGATCTGCTCGAAAACGATCTGCATACCGGCAAGAAACTTGACTATCTTGATCTGGCCGCTCGGCTGGAAAATGAAATCCGCAAGAAATACGAAGACGACAAATTTGAAGTCCAGATCATCGGCTTTGCCAAGCAGATCGGCGACATCGCCGACGGCGCAAAAAGCGTGATGTTGTTCTTCCTGCTTGCATTCGTGCTGACAGCAGCTGCAGTGTATATGTACACCCGCAACTGGAAAATGACATTTTTGCCGCTCTCCTGCTCGCTGGTATCGGTCATCTGGCAGTTCGGCACCATCACGCTGCTCGGTTTCGGCCTTGATCCGCTTGCCGTCCTGGTGCCGTTCCTGGTGTTTGCCATTGGCGTGTCGCACGGGATCCAGCAGATTAATTACATTTCCAAGGAGGTATGCGCCGGCGCCGACAGCATGACGGCGGCGCGCCGCAGTTTCACCGGGCTGCTGATGCCTGGCTCGATGGCGCTGGTGACTGCCATGGTCGGTTTCGCCACGCTGATCCTGATTCCGATCCCGATGATCCAGGAGTTGTCGATCACGGCAACGCTCGGCGTGACCTACAAGATCGTCACCAACCTGATCATGTTGCCGATAGTCGCTTCCTTCTTCTCTTTCGGCAGCGCCTATGTCGAGCGGATCGGCCGCATACGCAATCGGCGTGAGCAGAGCATGAAGATCCTCGGCAAGATCGCAGAGACGCGCAATGCCGCCATCGCCACAGTACTATGCCTGGGATTGTTCGGCGTCGCCTACTACCAAAGCCAGGGCAGGCATATCGGTGATGTCAAGCCGGGCGTGCCGGAACTGCGTAGTGAATCCCGCTACAACCGCGATGCGGAAAGCATTGTCTCCAATTTTGATCTCGGCCTGGACGTACTGACGGTCGTGGTCGAATCGCCCAAGGATGGCTGTTTCAATTATCCGGTCATGCACTTCGTGGATCAGTTCACCTGGGCCATGCAGAATGTACCGGGTGTGCTATCGGTAGCCTCGGTTTCTTCACTGGCCAAGCTGGCCAATTCCGGACTGAATGAGGGCAATCCAAAATGGATGGCGCTGCCGCATGGAACCCGGGCGCTGGCCAATGCGATGAGTTTTGTGCCGGAAGGAAGCGGACTTTCCAACCAGGGTTGCACCATAATGCCGGTGAATCTCTATCTTGCGGATCACAAGGCCAGTACCGTGAAGGAAGTGATTGCCGCGGTGAAGGATTTCCGTACGCGTTACCACGCGGAAGGAGTCAAGATACGGCTGGCAAGCGGCAATGTCGGTGTGCAGGCGGCCACCAACGAAGTGTTGGAGAGCACTGAGTTGCCGATGATGTTCTACGTCTACTTCACCATCATTGCGCTGGTATTCGTCACCTATCGCGACTGGCGCGCCATGCTGGCCTGCTGCCTGCCGTTGACGCTGGCCACCTTCCTTGGATACTGGTTCATGAAAGAGCTGGAGATCGGCCTGACGGTGGCCACCTTGCCGGTAATGGTGCTGGCGGTCGGCATCGGCGTTGATTATGCGTTCTACATCTATAACCGCCTGCAGCATTATCTTGCGCAAGGAGTGGATATTGTCACAGCCTTTCAGAAATCGCTCTACGAAACCGGCAATGCCACTATTTTCACTGCCATCACGTTATCGGTCGGCGTGGCGACCTGGTCATTCTCGGCGCTCAAGTTCCAGGCCGACATGGGCATGCTGCTGACCTTCATGTTCATGGTCAACATGATCATGTCAATAACGCTGTTGCCTGCGCTGGCAGTGATGATTGATGTCATCATTCCGCGCCGCGGTCCGGTGCGCGCACCATTGCTCAGCCATTGATCAGAGAGTCAGACTGAAATGAAAAAGTCGTTATGCATCAAACTTGGCGCCGTCGCGCTTGCCGTCCTGCTTCCTTATGGCAGCGCCACGGCAGCGGAAACGGCAGTACAGCAAATCGCAGTCAAGGCGCCGAAAGCGACCAAGGCGCCCCTGGTGACCGTGACACGCGCCGGCAATAGGCTGGTCGGCGTGGGCGACTACGGCATCGTGCTGCTTTCGGATGACCAGGGCAAGACCTGGCGTCAGGCGCAGAGTGTCGCAACATATTCAATGCTGACCAGCGTCTGCTTCGTGGACGACAAGCTGGGCTGGGCCGTGGGCCACGGCGGGATCGTTTTGCAGAGCCGTGATGGCGGTGAGAACTGGTCCGTGCAGCACACTGCCGAGAGTGATCTGGCATTGCTGTCCGTCTGGTTCGGCAATGCACAGCACGGGATCGCTGTCGGCTCTTTCGGACGTGCCATCGAAACGCTCGATGGCGGCACAAGCTGGAAAGAAATGTTGCTGGGCCAAGGCGATGACAGTGACCGGCATCTGAACCAGATATTTGCGGGCGCCGGCGAGACGCTGTTCGTGGTAGCCGAAGCAGGAACGGTATTCCGCAGCAGTGATGCCGGTAAAACCTGGAAAACACTGAAGCCGCTTTACAAGGGGTCGTTCTGGAACGGCATGATGCTCAAGGAAGGTGCGATCATGATTATCGGCATGCGCGGCAATGTGTTCCGTTCCGGAGATAACGGCGATACCTGGCAGCAGGTGAATACCGGCACCACCCAGGCGCTGTCGGGGATCACCCAGCTTGCCGATGGCCGAGTCATACTGGTGGGAATGAGCGGCACCATCCTGGTCAGCAAGGATGGCGGCCACAGTTTCGAGAGCCGCATCCGCGAGGATCGATTGAACCTCACCAGTGTCGCCGGCGGGGCGAATGGGCAAGTCGTCTTGTTCGGCCAGGCAGGCGTGGTGAACGATGTCATTGCTCCATAGCGGGTACGGCTTCGGCGAAGGCGTCAATTTCGAAAAGGATGGTGCATGAACTCAATTTCTCCGCATTTGAAGAAGACGCTCGGTTACTGGGATCTGCTGGCCTATGGACTGGCCTACATCGCTCCGATTGCGCCGTTGTCCACGCTCGGGTTCGTCTGGGATGCCTCCGCCGGGCTGATCGTACTGGCTTACCTGCTGGGAGCGCTGTGCATGTACTTCACCGCCCGCAGTTACGCCACCATGACCGAGGAGGTGCCGCAAGCCGGCTCGGTTTACGCGTTTGCGCGATTGGGCCTGGGCCGATTCCCCGGCTTCATGGCCGGCTGGATGATTCTGCTGGATTACCTGCTGATCCCGGCGCTGCTCTATGTATTGGCATCGGTTGCCATGAGTACGCTGCTGCCCCAGGTGGATCGCTGGGTGTGGATCGTCCTGGCGCTGGGCGTCACGCTGTGCATCAACTGGTTTGGAATTACGGTTACGACACGGGCCAATTTCGCTTTCCTCGGCCTGCAGGGAATCATGCTGATTGCCTTCCTGGGATTCGCATTGATGGCGCTGTACAGCGGCAAGGGCAATGGCGCGCTGACCATGCGCCCGGTGTTCGATGCCGCCGCTTTCGACGCCGGCAAGATTTTTAGCGCCACATCCATCTGCGTATTGTCTTTTCTTGGCTTCGATGCGATTTCCACTTTGTCCGAGGAAACCAGGGACGGCAGCGGCAAGACTGTCGGACGCGCGATATTAGGCGCCTTGGTGGCGACTACGCTGATCTTCGTTATCCAGACATGGATCGTGGGCAATCTCATGCCAGGCATCAAGATCAAGGATGTCGCCGCTGCTGCTTTTGAGCTGGCCGGCTGGGCAGTCGGCGCATGGTTTGCGGTATTCATGGCCTGGGTGATTGCCATGGTCAATGGATTTTCAAACCCCGTGCCGATGCAGGCCGGGGTAGCGCGCGTGGTGTTTGCCATGGGACGAGATCGACAATTGCCGCATGTGCTGGCACGGATACATCCCAAGCATGGCACGCCGTTTGTCGCGATGCTGTTTACTTCCGGCTTGTCATTGATGGTGGCGCTGACCATGCAAAACAGGATTGATGAACTTGCCACCATCGTTAATTTTGGCGCGCTGGCAGGATTTTTCCTGCTGCATCTGTCGGTCCTGGTGCACTTCGGTATTCGCAAGAAATCGCGCAAGATATTCCTGCACTGGATTGTTCCCACTCTTGGCCTGGTCGTGGTGCTTGCCGTATTTTCCGGCATGAGCCAGCTGGCCCTGTTTGTAGGATGCTCCTGGATGCTGGTTGGCGGACTGTACGGCATGCTGCTGCACGCACGCCGCCGCGATGAAATCCGAGCCGCCCTGTAATCATTGAAGGAGTTTTCATGTCGAGCAATGCCTATCCCGCCCTCGCTCTTTATATCGATGGCAAGTGGCTTGGCGCCGCTTCCGGCGGTGAAATGCCGGTGGTTAATCCCGCCGATGAGACAGTGCTGGGCATGCTGCCGCTGGCCGGAACGGCAGAACTGGACGCCGCATTGGCAGCGGCGCAACGCGGTTCCGCCATCTGGAAGAAAACCAGCGCGTTTGAACGGCAGAAGACAATTTCTCGTGCCACGCAATTGTTGCGCGAACGGGCTTCCGCCATCGCATCCATGCTCACGCTGGAGCAGGGCAAGCCCTACGCCCAGGCATTGCGCGAGGTAGTGCTGGGCGCGGAGATCATCGATTTCCTGGCGGAAGAGGGCAAGCGTCTTTACGGACGCACGGTGCCGTCGCGCTCGCCGGAAGTGCTGTCACAGCTGGTAATGCGTCAGCCGGTGGGGCCGGTCGCCGCATTCACGCCGTGGAACTTTCCCGCCAACCTGCCGTCCCGCAAGATCGGCGGCGCGCTTGCCGCCGGTTGCAGCATGATCATCAAGCCGGCCGAGGAGACGCCCGCCACCTGCATGGAAATGGTGCGCGCATTTCATGATGCCGGATTGCCGCCGGGCGTGCTGAACATGGTGTGCGGTCGGCCTGCGGAAGTCTCCGCCTATCTGATCGCTTCGCCAGTGATCAGGAAGGTGTCGTTTACCGGTTCGGTTCCGGTCGGCCGCTTGCTCGGCGAACTGGCTGCCAAGGGCATCAAGCGCTACACCGCGGAACTGGGCGGCCATGCACCGGTCATCGTTTGCCAGGACGCGGATATCGAAAAAGCAGCCAAAGCCTCGGTCACGGCCAAATACCGCAATGGCGGCCAGGTTTGCGTATCGCCGACCCGATTCTACGTACATGCATCGCAGTTCGCCGCTTTCCGCGACGCCTTTGTGCAGGGCGCACAGAAAATCCGGGTCGGATTCGGCATGGAAGAGGGCGTGGAGATGGGGCCTTTGGTACATGAACGCCGCCTGGGCGATATGCAGCGACTGGTGGATGATGCCGTGGAGCGCGGTGGAAAATTGCTGTGCGGCGGACATCGGCTCGAAAAAACCGGCTACTTCTATGCGCCGACAGTTCTTGCGGAATTGCCATCGGATGCGCGGGTGCTGAATGAAGAACCGTTCGGTCCCATCGCCATCCTGCAACCATTCGAAGCGCTTGACGAAGCGATCGCCGCCGCCAACGGCTTGCCATACGGACTGGCCGCTTATGCCTTTACCCGCGACTTCGCGACTGCACATCGGTTGAATGAAGAACTGGAGGCAGGAATGGTCGGTATCAACCATTTCGGCGTATCGCAGCCGGAAACGCCATTCGGTGGCTGGAAGGAAAGTGGATTTGGCCAGGAAAGCGGCATGGAAGGGCTGCTGGGCTATACCGATGTGAAACTCTGTTCCATGGCAGGATGACATGATGACGGAAGTTTCCGTGCCGGGAAGGCATTGCATATTGGTGATCGGCACCTGCGATACAAAGTCGGATGAGTTGCAGTTTGTTCGGGAGTGCCTGGATGCGGCGGGCGGCTCAGCGCTGATCATGGATGTGGGCGTGCTTGGCGAACCTTCGCTGACGCCGGACATAACCAACCGGGAAGTCGTAGCGGCAGCGGGCAGCACGCTGGAAGAAATCGTCGCATACGGCGATGAAAACCTGGCCATGGCCAAAATGGCCGAAGGAGCGGCGCGGCTATCGCGTGGCCTGGTCGATGTCGGCCGGGTACACGGCGTGATGATCCTGGGCGGCACCATGGGAACCGATCTGGCGCTGGATGTGGCTGCCGCGCTGCCGCTGGGTGTGCCGAAGTTCGTGGTATCTACCATTTCCTTTTCGCATCTGGTTCCGCCGGAACGCATTGCACCGGACCTGATGATGATTCTCTGGTCCGGCGGCCTGTACGGATTGAACACGCTCTGCAGGACGATTCTCGGGCAAGCCGCCGGTGCTGTTCTGGGTGCCTGCCGCACCGCTACACCGCCACGCTACACGCGGCCTCTGGTAGGAATTACTTCGCTCGGCAAGAGCTGCCTGAGCTACATGGTGCGCCTGAAACCGGCGCTGGAGGCGCGCGGTTACGAAGTGGCCGTGTTCCATACCACCGGCATGGGCGGCCGCGCCTTTGAGGCGCTGGCGGAGCAAGGAAAGTTTGCCGCCGTGATGGACTTCAGCCTGCAGGAAATCAGCAACCAGGTGCACGGTTCAGTCGTCAATTCCGGTGCCGGTCGACTGGAAGCGGCGGGGCGTGCCGGCATTCCGCAAATCATTGCTCCCGGAGCGACCGACATGATCGATCTTCCTGCATGGCGCCCCCTGCCGGAGCAATATCAGCATCGACCATGCCATGCCCATAATCGATTGATTGCTTCGGTCATGGCAAGCATTGAAGAGCGGCGACAAACAGCACGCCGCATTGTGGAAAAACTGAACGGCGCAACAGGCCCGGTCACCTTGATCCTGCCCCGGCATGGTATCCAGGAATGGGATCGGCCAGGCGAAGCGCTGCATGATCCAGACGGGTTAGCCGCCTTGTTCGATGAAGTTCGCACGCAAATTCGCCCCCCCATCCAGTTGCTTGAGTGCGATGCTCATATCAACGATGCAGCGTTTACCGAGGCGGCTCTGGCTGTTTTCGACGCATGGGTACGGGACGGTATCGTACGGCCAGGCATCCAATCCAACGAAAGGTAACACCATGTATTCAGTGCCATCAGGCCTGTTGCTCGATTTTGGCAGTGTCATTACATATTCATTGTTCGAGAAACACCGCGATACCGAAGCAACACTCGGCTTGCCGGCGGGCAGCCTGACCTGGCTTGGTCCGCTTGATCCGCGCACCGACGATTTATGGCAAGCCATGCAGCGCGACGAAATCAGCGAACGGGACTACTGGGCACAGCGCGCGACGCAGCTCGGACACGCCTGCGGCGAGGAGGGCTGGGATATGTATGCGCTCCTGAAGCGCGTACGGCATACCGAACCCAATGCGGCGATACGGCCGCAAATGCTGGAACTGGTGCGCCATGCCGCGCGCCACGGCATCAAGGTCGGCATCCTGTCGAATGAGCTGGAACTGTTTTACGGAAAGGCATTCCTCGACCGGCTCGACATCATGAAAGACATCACCGTCATTATCGACGGCAGCCACAGCAAGATATTGAAGCCGAAGCCGGAGGCATATCGGGCAGCGGTGGAGGCCATGGATTTGCCGCCCGAGCAACTGCTTTTTGTCGATGACCAGATGCGCAATATTGTCGGTGCGCACGAGTACGGCTTGCAGACCCAGTTGTTCGAGTTGCGCGACCCGGACGGATCGTATGGCGCGGTGCTGAACCGGCTTCGGCTTAACGCTTCGACCTTACGCTGATCATAAATTTTCATTCAAAGGCAAACCAACATGTCATTCGATCCCGCATACCTCAAGGATAACAACGCACGCTATCTATGGCATCCGATGGCGTCGCCGAAGGCGATGCAGGCATCGCCGCCGGATATCATCGTCAAGGGCGATGGTGTGTGGATCTGGGATGTCGATGGCCACAAGATGGTGGATGGCGTGGGCGGTTTGTGGAGCTCCAATCTCGGTTTCGGGCGCAAGGAAATTCGCGATGCGATCATCGCCCAGATGGATGAACTGCCTTTTTATAACACCTTCCGTGGCACGACCCATGCCCGCGCGATCGAGCTGTCCGAGCGCCTGGTCAGGATGATGCAACCGGATGACGTACAGGCAGTATTTTTCTGTAATGGCGGCTCCGATGCGGTGGAAAGCGCATTGAAGATTGCGCGCCAATACTGGAAGATCAAAGGCCAGGCCGACCGCACCAAGTACATCTCGCTGCGGCAAGGCTATCACGGCGTGCATTTCGGCGGCATGTCGGTCAACGGCAACAGCAATTTCCGTCGTCCCTATGAGCCGCTGCTGCCGGGCTGCTTTCATATCGATACGCCGTGGCTGTACCGCAATCCCTATACCGACGACCCGGTCAAGCTGGGTGAAATCTGCGCCCAGCTGCTGGAGCGCGAGATCGTGTTCCAGGGACCCGATACCGTCGCCGCTTTCATTGCCGAGCCGGTGCAGGGGGCAGGTGGCGTGATCGTGCCACCAGAAAATTACTGGCCGCTGGTGCGCCGGATATGCGACAAGTATGGCGTGCTGTTGATCGCCGACGAGGTGGTAACGGGTTTCGGCCGCACCGGCGCCATGTTCGGCACGCGGCTGTGGGGCGTGCAAGCCGATCTGATGTGCCTGGCAAAAGGCATTTCATCGGGGTATGTGCCGCTGGGCGCCACCACTATCGGCAGCAAGGTGGCGGAAGCGTTCGATGGCGCCGATGCGGCAGGAATCGGCGCGCTGTCGCACGGTTATACCTATAGCGGCCACCCGATTGCTGCTGCTGCGTCCCTGGCGACGTTGGATATTCTGGAAAAGGAGGATATTCCCGGCAATGCGGCAAGGCAGGGCAAGCGCCTGATCGGCGCGCTGAAGGCTTTCGAGGAAAAATACCGGTGTGTCGGCGAAGTGCGCGGCAAGGGTCTGATGGTCTGCATCGAAATGGTCATGGACAAGAAAACCAAGGCGGCCTTTCCACGCAGCGCCGATGCGGCCGGCAAGGTGGCGCGCGCGACCTACCGGAACGGCGCGATGGTGCGCTCTTCGGGGCCCAACATCATCTTGTCACCTGCGCTGGTGATGCAGGAGCCGGAAATCGATCTGATCGTTGCGGCGCTGGATAAGGCGTTCACTGAATTCGAGGCATCGCTGTAGGAATAATCATTGGAAGGCGTAGAAAAATGCATTCGAAATTGTTTGTCGCACTGTGCTGTCTGACAGCGAGCGCCGCGGTGTGGAGTGAGCCGGCGCGCCAATTGTATGCACTCAATTGCATGGGTTGTCATGCCATTCCGGAGGACGACCGGAATTTTCACTCGCAGCCAAGCTATAGCGCCGAATTCAGGCAAGCGCCGAAAAAGCGGAGTTTTTTCATTCGCATGCCGGAAGCAAATCAGGCGCCGCTCAGCGAGGTGGAAAACACCGAATTGATCGCCGAAATTCTGACCTGGGCAAAGGCATGCCCGCAGATGCCGCCGGGCATGCCGCTTAATCGGCCCGGGTTGAGCGCAAGGCTGGGGAAGTAATATGTCAAATCGCATGAGTTTCAAGCATGGCAAGGGTTCCGTTTTTACTCTTCTGGCAGGTCTGGTGGCAGGGCTGACGGTACTCTGTGCTCAAGCGCAAACGCCCCGGCCGGAGCTGGCGCCGCTGACAGCAGGTGCACCGATCGACAAAAATGTGGCCGAACTCGGCCGGCATCTGTTTTTCGATACGCGCCTCTCCAATGATTGGGGCCGTTCCTGCGCCCGTTGTCATGATCCGTCGCGCGGCTGGGGCGATGGCGCCGCCTTATCGAAGGGGTATTCCAATACGGATGGCTTTCGCAATGCGCCCTCGCTGGTCAATGTACTGCAGCGCCGGCGATTGATGTGGGATGGCAGCCTCGAAGGCGCCGATCTGGCCAAGGCGGCCAGCGACATGATGAGCCGGCCCGATTTCATGCATGCCGACCCGCGCCTGGTGATGGAGCGCATCAAGCTGGTTCCGGAATACGTTCTGCTATGGCAAAAGGCGTTCGGTGAAAAGGCGGATTTTTCAGAGCCGCGCATGTTTACCGCGCTGGCGGAATTCATGAAATCCATCGAATCGCGCAACGTTCCGTTCGACCGCTATCTGCGCGGAGACAGCAAGGCGCTCGGCGTTTCGGCGCAGGAAGGGCTGCGCCTGTTCAAGGGCAAGGCTGGCTGTATTGCCTGCCATAACGGTCCGGGTTTGTCGGACAATGGTTTCCACCGCCTCGGCGTGCCGGAAAATCCCGACATATGGGCCAACTCGCTGCGCGCCATCAGCCTGCTGCGATATCATGCCGTCAACGGCGTAGCCGACCCGATGAACGTGCGTGCCGATCTGGGTCGTTATGCCGTCTCGAAGAACGATGCGGATCGCGGCAAGTTCCTGACACCGCCGTTGCGCGACCTGAAATACAGCGCGCCTTACATGCATAACGGCGTGTTGCGTACGCTCGACGATGTCGTGGCATTCTATGATCGCGGCGGCAAGGACGGCGAGCTGAAGCCGCTGCATCTCTCCGCTTCCGAGAAAAAAGCGTTGGTCGCTTTCCTGGAAAGCCTGAGTGGAGACCCGGCCGATGTCAGCGAGCCGCCCCAGCCACTGATGCAACCGCGCGTATTTTCGACGAAACGGATCGCGGATACTGCAACTGCACCGGAAACGTCTTCATTGGCACCCCTCGGCCCGTTGCCGCCGGCGCCGGTGCCAGCCGATAATCCGATGACGCCGGCCAAGGTAGAGCTGGGAAAAATGCTGTTCTGGGATCCGCGCATGGGCGGCAACGGCAGCACGCCTTGTATTTCCTGTCACTTTCCGCAGACCGGATGGGGCGACGGCAACCAGATATCGCGTGGCTACCCCGGTACCCAGAATCTGCGGAACGCCCAGACCGCACTGAATGCCGCCTACTATCACCGGCCGTTCTGGGAAGGCGCCGTCGACCGCCTCGAAGCCCAGGCGCAGGCGGCAGGCACCGGCGTGGTGGAGGGTAATGCCGATCAGTCGATCGTGGAAATGCGCCTGCGCTTCATTCCCGAATATGTGCAGCGCTTCAAGGCGGTGTTCGGCACTGAATGGCCGCAGGTCGGCGATGCATGGCGCGCGATCGCCACGTTCGTGAGGACCATCGTCTCCGATCCGACCAAGGTTCCCTTCGACCGCTATATGAACGGCGACCGCAATGCCATGTCGCCAGCGGCGCTACGCGGCTACCAGCTGTACCAGGGCAAGGCCGGATGCATCCAGTGTCACAGCGGCGCACTTGCTTCGGACCAGAAATACCATTCGCTTGGCCTGCCGGAAAATACGATTCTCAAGTCGAGCATCCTGCATCAGGTGACGCACAGTTTCGCCCAACGCGCCAAGGGCGTGACCGATCCGCAACTGCTGGCGGCAGACATGGACATGGGCCGCTATTATCAGACCAAGGACCCGGCCGACATCGGCAAGTTCCGTACCCCTAGTCTGCGCGAGCTGAAATACACCGCGCCTTACATGCACAACGGCGTGTTTCAGCGGCTTGACGATGTGGTCGAGTTTTTCAACCAGGGTGGAGGCCCGGGAACGAATAAATCTTCCTTGCTCAAGCCGCTGGGTCTGAGTGCGGATGAGAAACGCGATCTGGTCGCTTTTCTCGAAGCGCTGAGCATGGATAAACCGCTGCTGATGGATGCGCCGAAGTTGCCAGCGCTCGGCTCGATCAAATAAAGCGCTCAATGCGCCGGGTATATTCACCGGCACTGTTGCACACTCGATAGTGGATAAGAAAATGGCATTGGAAACAAAGAGAAATCTCGGTAACTTGTGGAATCGCCTGGTGATGAATCGCAAAAACTGGTGGTTTCCCTTACTGATTGTGATGGCGATCGGCATTGGCAGCATGCTTTACGTGGGCTCGCGCACCTATCAGGATGCGCCGCCGATTCCGGATTTCACCTCGGCTTCCGGCGAGGCGGTGGTCCCCAGTGCATCGATCCTGCGCGGCCAGGTCGTGTTCCAGAAATATGCGCTGATGGATTACGGCAGCATGTTCGGCGACGGTGCCGCGCGCGGCCCTGACTATACGGCTGATGCACTGCACCATATGGCTGCGTCAATGCAAGCGTTTTATCTGGCGTTGCCCGGACAGGCAGCTGTGTCGGAAGAACTGCAGCGTGCCGCGGTGCAGGCTCGCGTCCAGCTCGAAATGAAGAAGAGCCGCCATGATCCGGCCAGTAACCGGGTGACGCTGACACCGGGCCAGGTGCATGCCTACGACGAGCTGGTCAGACGCTACACCGGCATGTTCCGCGGCGAAGGGCCCGAAGCGATGAAGCCGACCGGCTACATTACGGATGCCGGCGAGCTGAAGGATCTGTCGTCGTTTTTCTTTTGGGGCGCATGGGTCTGCGGCACCGAGCGTCCGGGTGCCAGTTATAGTTATACCCATAACTGGCCCTATGACGAGCTGGCCGGCAATCGACCCAGCTCCGCGATTGTGTTCTGGAGTGTTGCCGCCGCCCTGGGCTTGATTCTGGCACTTGGCGTCATGCTTTTCCTGTATGGCCGCTACAGCCAGATCGCCGGCTGGCACAAGAGCAGCAAGAATACGAATGCAACGGTCGCGGTGCGCACCGATACTCATCTTCCGACAGCGGCGCAGCGTGCTACCTACAAGCTGTTTGCCATGGCGATGCTGCTGTTCGTGCTGCAGATGGTGGCAGGCGTGCTTACGATACATGACTTCCTGGGCCTCACCACGTTCTTCGGGGTCGATATATCCCGGTTTTTGCCAATCACGGTGACTCGCGGCTGGCACCTGCAACTGGCATTACTATGGATATCGGTATGCTGGATCGGCGCCTCGATTTTCGTGGTATCGACCACCAGCAAGAATGAGCCGCCGGGACAGCTTGGCCTGATCAATCTATTGTTCGCGCTGCTGGCGGTACTGGCAGGCGGCACGCTGGTTGGCGTGCTGCTCGGCCCGCTGGGCCATCTCGGTGCGTTCTGGCATATGTTTGGCAATCAGGGCTGGGAATTCGTCGAACTGGGCAAGGCCTGGCAAGCACTGATGTTCATCGTTTTCGTATTGTGGGCTGTCGTAATCGGCCGTGCCGTCAAGCCGGTGTGGCGCAGCGGCGATGCCTGGATTCTGCCGAAGTGGCTGTTCTATGCCGTGGCGTCAATCGTGGTGTTGTTCCTGTCCGCCTTCGTGGCGACGCCGACCACCAACTTCGTCATCGCGGATTTCTGGCGCTGGGCGGTGGTCCACATGTGGGCCGAGGCATTCTTCGAAGTGTTCACCACGGTGCTGCTGGCGTATTTCATGGTCATGATGGGTTTCGCCAGCCATGCGGCCGCCTCGCGCATCGTTTATCTCGCAACACTGCTGTTTCTCGGCTCCGGTCTGCTTGGCATCTCCCACAATTTCTACTGGAACGCCAAGCCGGTGGCGACCCTGGCGATTGGCGGCATCTTCTCCACGCTGCAGGTAGTGCCACTGATTCTACTGACGCTGGAAGCCTGGCAGTTCCGCAAGTTGCCGGATCATGCGCCGCAGCAGAACAGGGGAACACTGGCGGCGTCGTTCAATCACGAGGAGACTTTCCTGTTTTTACTCGGTGTCAACTTCTGGAATTTTCTTGGCGCCGGCGTATTCGGCTTCATCATCAACCTTCCCATCGTCAACTATTATGAACACAGCACCTACCTTACCGTCAACCATGGCCATGCGGCGCTGATGGGCGTGTATGGCAATCTGGCACTGGCGGCAATCCTGTTCTGCAGCCGTTATCTCATTGCTGCCGAGAGCTGGGACCGGCGCTTGCTCAGGCGCGCATTCTGGTCCATCAACATCGGTCTGGCGCTGATGATTGTGATCGATCTGTTCCCGGTCGGCGTGCAGCAGTTCTCGATCGTGCTGGAGCAGGGATTATGGGCCGCTCGCTCGCAGGCGTTTATTCAAGGCGTCTATTTCCAGGCGTTGACCTGGGCGCGCATTCTAGGCGGTGCGCTGTTTGTGCTTGGCGGTGTATTGCCAGTCGCATGGTTCATTTTTTCGCGGCTGGGCGCCCTCAAGCCGGCCATGACGGAGCATCATCCGGGATTTGAAGGAATGCCGCTCGACGCTACTGCATGACCATCCTCCGCTGTCGGGGATACCAGCCCGAGCCGGTTGCCGCGCCCTGATTCGTCAGGGCACGGCGCGGGCGTCGCATTTCACTTTCGGGGCAGCCATGCCAACACCAGCACTGTGGCGCGGGCGGTAGAACCGATCATCCACTATGCTTGCCTCCAGCCCGGAGGCGGTGCAGCCATCAAAACAGATGCCAGGCGACGATCAGTCGAAATTTCCGCGACTTGCATTCGCATGCTGTTTTTCATAATGATTTCCCTGATTTTTCATAACTCGAAAAGTATATTCCGCATTATGAAATGCTGCCAGCGCAGGGCATCATTATTTTGCCCGGAATTAAGAAATATTTTTCCGTATCGCGAAAAACAAATTATAAGTATTTGAAATTTAACGCATTAAAAACAGTTATATGTCTTATATAAGACATTGTTGCCGCGCAAAAAAACGCATATGATTCGGGTATCAGGATTTTTTACCTTGTTTCACTCGTTTTTTACAGGAGAATGACCATGGCATCTCGCGAACAGCAAATTCAAGCATTAGCCAAAGACTGGGCTGAAAATCCGCGCTGGAAAGGTATCAAGCGCAACTACACCGCTGAAGACGTGGTCCGTCTGCGCGGCTCTCTGCAGGTCGAACACACTTTGGCCAAGCGTGGCGCAGAGAAGCTGTGGAACCTGGTGAACAACGAGCCATTCGTCAACGCGCTGGGCGCATTGACCGGCAATCAGGCCATGCAGCAAGTCAAGGCCGGCCTGAAAGCGATCTACCTCTCTGGCTGGCAAGTTGCCGGCGACGCCAACCTGGCGGGCGAAATGTATCCGGACCAATCGCTGTATCCGGCCAACTCGGTGCCGATGGTTGTCAAGCGCATCAACAACACCTTCCAACGTGCCGACCAGATCCAATGGTCGGAAGGCAAGGATGACATCGACTTCTTCGCGCCGATCGTGGCTGACGCGGAAGCCGGTTTCGGCGGCGTCCTGAACGCCTATGAACTGATGAAATCGATGATTGATGCTGGCGCCGCCGGCGTTCACTTCGAAGATCAATTGGCATCCGTGAAAAAATGCGGCCACATGGGCGGCAAGGTATTGGTTCCGACCCGCGAAGCGGTTGAAAAGCTGAATGCGGCACGTCTGGCAGCCGACGTTTCCGGCACGACCACTCTGGTGATCGCTCGTACCGATGCAGAGGCAGCCGATCTGCTGACGTCCGACGTGGATGACAATGACAAGCCGTTCTGCACCGGCGAGCGTACCGTGGAAGGCTTCTTCAAGACCAAGCCGGGCGTCGATCAGGCGATTTCCCGCGGCCTGGCTTACGCCGAATACGCCGACCTGGTATGGTGCGAAACCGGCAAGCCGGACCTGGCATTCGCGAAAAAATTCGCAGATGCGATCCATGCCAAATTCCCGGGCAAGATGTTGGCTTACAACTGCTCGCCGTCCTTCAACTGGAAGAAGAACCTGGACGATGCTACCATTGCCAAATTCCAGAAGGAACTGGGCGCAATGGGCTACAAGTTCCAGTTCATCACGCTGGCCGGCTTCCATGCGCTGAACTACTCGATGTTCAACCTGGCGCATGGCTATGCACGCAACCAGATGTCCGCGTTCGTGGAATTGCAAGAGGCTGAATTCGCAGCTGCCGAAAAGGGCTTCACCGCCGTCAAGCATCAGCGTGAAGTCGGCACCGGTTACTTCGATGCCGTGACCCAGGCAATCCAGCAAGGCAAGTCTTCCACGACCGCGCTGCATGGTTCGACTGAAGACGAGCAATTCTTCGACAAGAAAGTTGCGTAACTGCCCAACTGGTCTTTGCACAGATCGGCGGGACGGTGCAAGCCGCCCGCCCATCAAGGAAAACCGCACTCCGCAAGAGTGCGGTTTTTTTATGCGGCGCGCGCATTACGGCCGCATCATGCGCGAATTGTTACAATGCGTTCAGGCTGCGATTTCGCAACCGGAGTGCCGGCGATGCCGCTGCTTCCCGATATTTCACCAGGATGACCCTTTTCTATGTTGAGTTACCGCCATGCTTTCCATGCTGGCAATCACGCTGATGTGCTGAAGCATGTCGTGTTTCTCCAGCTATTGCATTATCTGAATCAGAAAGATGCGCCGTACATGGTCATCGATACGCATGCCGGAGCCGGCCTGTATGCGCTGGACGGTACTTATGCGTCGAAAAACGCGGAATATGAAACCGGTATCGGTCGCCTGTGGGACTGCAAGGACTTGCCCGGGCCGTTGGCCGACTATGTGCAATTGATCAAAACGCTTAATCCGAGCGGAAAGATGCGCTATTACCCCGGCTCGCCGTATTGTGCCGACAAGACGATGCGCGAGCAGGATCGTTTGCGGTTATTCGAATTGCATCCTGCCGATGTCAGGATACTGGATGAGAATTTCCGCAAGCTGGAAGCGCACGCATTGGCGCAAGGCCAGCGCCCGGCGCGCGGCAAGCGTGTCATGCTGCAGAAAGGGGATGGCTTTCTCGGCCTGAAAGCGTTGTTGCCGCCGCTGTCGCGGCGCGGGCTGGTGCTGATCGATCCGCCTTATGAAGACAAGGGCGATTACCGGCGCGTCAAGGATGCATTGACTGATGCGCTGGCCCGATTTGCCACCGGCATCTACGCCGTCTGGTATCCGGTGTTGCAACGCATGGAATCCCGCCAGCTACCCGATAAACTGAAGCGTCTGCCGGGTAATGGCTGGCTGAATGTGACACTGTCGATTGGCGCTCCCGCGCCGGATGGTTTCGGGCTGCACAGCAGCGGCATGTTCATCATCAACCCGCCATGGACGCTGGAGCCCATGCTGCGCGAGTTGATGCCTTATCTGACGAGTGCGCTTGGCCGCGATGCGGATGCGCGATTCACGCTGGAGTCCGGCACACCGGTAATACCTTCGGTGAAGTCGCGCCGCGCATGACTACCATTACCGGCAAATATCGCTTTTGCCGATTCGGGGGGCGCCGTTGCGGGTTAGCGTTTCTCGCCTGTTTTCGATTGAATGCGCATTGCTGCGAGCATTGATTGATGAATACGACCTCAAGCCAGGATGACCGGTCCGGAGAGCACCGCCTGAAAGAGTTTTTCCTGGCACGGCAGCCGATCCTGAATCGTGACCAGAGCCTGATCGCTTATGAACTGCTGTTTCGCAGCGCAGCTTTGGGGGCGGCGAATGTCACGGATGATTTGTCCGCCACCGCTGCCGTCATTGCGCACGCTTCGGAACTGGGAATGGTCAATGTCATCGGCTCCGCGCTTGGATTTATCAATGTCGATGCGACTGTCTTGCTAAGCGATTTCGTGCATTTCCTGCCGTCCGAGCGGGTAGTGCTGGAGATTCTTGAAACCGTCGAGGTGACAGGTGAAATAGTGGCGCGCGTGGCGGAGCTGGCGCAAGCCGGCTACACGTTTGCCCTGGATGACGTGATTGCCGATTCCAGCGGACTTCAGCAACTTTTGCCGTTTGTTTCATTTATCAAGATCGATATCACGGGCATGGCGTACAGCGAATTGTCAACGCTGGCAGGGCGGTTCAGGCAGGTTGGCAAAAAACTGCTGGCGGAGAAAGTGGAAACGCTGGAGCAATTCGAGTGTTGCCTTGGCCTCGGCTTTGAATATTTTCAGGGCTACTATTTTGCCAGGCCGGTCGTCATGCAGGGTCGGAAGCTGTCGCCGTCGCAGATGGCATTGATGCAGCTCGTGTCGCAGGTGATTGCAGATGCGGATAGCGCGCAGATTGAACGGAGTATCAAGCGGGATGCCGCGCTAGGGCTGATGCTGTTAAAGCTGGCGAATACGCCGGGCGTCGGCGCTGCGCATCGCATCGATTCGTTGGGGCAGGCCTTGATGGTAATTGGCCGCCGTCAATTGCGACGATGGCTTCAGATATTGCTGTATGCAGAACCCGGCAAGGCAAGTCAGGCGCATTCTCCCTTGCTGCTGTTGGCAACGACACGAGGCAAGTTGCTGGAATTGCTGGCACAGAAACTCCGGCCGAACGATCGCAACAGTGCCGATATTGCCTTTACCGTCGGCATCATGTCACTGATGGATACCCTGTTTGGAATTCCCATGGAAGAGATTCTGCCGCAGTTGCCGGTGGCGGATGACATTGCGGAGGCATTGCAGCATCGTGCGGGTTTCTATGGGCAACTGCTGAACATCGCGGAATATGTGGAAAGAATCGAAAAAGCGGAACAATTGCTGATACCAAGCCTCCAAAGTTTACAACTGTCGACGGAGGAACTGTGCAAAATGCAGCTGGAGGCATTTGAATGGAGCGACAGCATTTCACGCGGTGCTGAACAATGACTGTCGCATCCGGCACTTGGAAGTGAATCCGATATGAATAAAGCATTTGTCAAGGAAACCGACGACGATGATGATCTCGATGGCGCGTTGCCCTCGATTCCGGCGGGGACCAGGAATTACATCACTCCGCAGGGCCATCAGCGGCTGAAGGATGAGTTACTGCAGTTGATCGATGTCGAACGGCCGGAAGTCGTGCGCATCGTTTCGTGGGCCGCGTCAAATGGCGACCGCTCAGAGAACGGCGACTATATCTATGGTAAACGGCGCCTGCGCGAGATCGACCGCCGTATCCGTTTCCTGACAAAGCGCCTGGATATCGCTGAAGTCGTCGATCCAAGCGTACATCACGGCAGCGACCAGATATTTTTCGGCGCTACCGTGGTATACGAAAATCATGCAGGGGAAACGCACACGGTGACCATTCTCGGGATCGATGAATTCGATCCATTGCATGGCAAAATCAGCTGGATTTCACCGGTTGCCCGGGCACTCACCAAAGCATGCGAAGGAGACTCTGTGATCTTTCACACGCCTGCCGGCATGGAGGAACTGCACATCATCGAAGTGCGTTATCCGGCGCGATAAAAACGTCATGCCAATCCTGTTGTTGCGCGCACGGCGAGATTGGAGCGGGCCGATGATGGTATTTCTGCCACTCTTGAATATTCACGAATATTTACTGATTTTTGATGATTGTATATAGCTATACACCCAAGTGTATTTTTAATGTCCCCCTATTTCATTGCGAGTAATGGCGTGTTTTTCATTATACTCCCATTGAATGCATCATGATGTTGCGCATGGCCATGTATGTTCCGGTTCCGCGTCCTCACCGCAGCCTTCAGCAGGGGCTCAGCTGCGCTCGCGCAATATTCGCGTGACGCCCGGAATGCGATGCACGTTGCGCATCAGGCGTGCGAGATGAATCCGATCCTCAACCTGCACGGTAAAACGCAGCTGGGTCATGACTAGCTGCGGGTCTTTATTGTCATCCATGCTCACCCAGGTAATGTTCGCGTCCGATTCGCCGATTTCTGCGGCGACACGCGCCAGCACGCCTCTTTCATTCTTGACCAGAAGCATGATGCGACAGTCGAAACGGCGATTCAGGTCACTGCCCCAGACAACGTCGATCCAGCGATCAGGTTCTTTGGTACGCTGCCGTTTGGCCGGTTCGCAATCGATGGTATGCACCGTGATGCCTTGATCGCGCTTCAATTGGCCGATGATGTTATCGCCTGGAATCGGCTGGCAGCAGGGCGCCAATTGCACTGTCACGCCTTCGCTGCCATAGATGACAACCGGGTCGAGCTTGTGTGATGCTATCGTGCCATTTTTCTCGAGTGCCAGCCGCGGTGCCGTATCGTCTTCGATCAAGCCGAGAATATGTCGCGCGACCAATGCCGCCATGCGCTTTCCGACACCGATATCGGCATACAGTTCGTCGAGCGATTTGGCGCTGGATTCGTTCAGTAATTTTTCCGCCAGCGAAACCGGTAGCGTAGGATCAAGGTTCATGGCGAGCAGGGACTGCGATAACAGTCGCTTCCCCAGCTCAATCGATTCGGCCAGATTGATCGTTCGCAAATGATGCCGGATTGCGGAGCGTGCCTTGCCGGTACGCACGAATGTTAGCCAGTTCGGGTTCGGCCGTGAAGCCGGCGACGTGATGATTTCAACAATGTCTCCATTGCGCAATTCGGTTCGCAAGGGCGCCGGTTCATGGTTGACCTTTGCCGCAATGGTCTGGTCGCCGATGTCGGTGTGAATCGTGTAGGCAAAATCGAGGGCAGTCGCGCCGCGCGGCAGGGCGATGATTTTCGACTTGGGCGTAAACACGTAAACCGAGTCGGGAAACAGATCGACTTTCACGTGCTCCAGGAATTCGGCGGAATCGCCAGTTTGCTTCTGGATATCGAGCAGCGACTGCAGCCATGCATGGGTGCGCTGCTGCAGGTCGGTCAGGCCACCTTCATCATTCTTGTATAGCCAGTGTGCCGCGACGCCAGACTCGGCAACGCGATGCATGTCCTGCGTCCGAATCTGGAATTCCACTGGCGTGCCGTACGGGCCGATCAACGTGGTATGCAGCGACTGGTAGCCATTCAGCTTGGAAATGGCGATGTAATCCTTGAACTTGCCCGGCATCGGCTTGTACAGCGCATGCAGGGTACCCAGTGCGACGTAGCAGTTGGCAAAGCTGTCGACCACGACCCGAAAGCCGTACACATCCAGCACCTGGGAAAAGGACAAATGCTTGTTGCGCATCTTGCGATAAATGCCGAACAGCGTTTTTTCACGACCGTACACTTGCGCATGAATGCCGGCCGCCGCCAGTGTATTGTTAACTGCGTCAAGAATCTTGCTGACGACTTCGCGCCGATTTCCTCGCGCGGCCTTGACTGCCTTGGCAAGCGTACGATAGCGGATCGGGTACAGATGTGAGAACGACAGGTCCTGCAGTTCGCGATAAATGTTATTGAGGCCCAGGCGATGCGCGATCGGCACATAGACTTCCATCGTTTCGCGCGCGATGCGACGTTTTTTTTCGGGCAACATCGCGCCGAGCGTACGCATGTTATGCAGGCGGTCGGCCAGCTTCACCAGGATGACGCGCACATCGCGCGCCATCGCCAGCAACATTTTGCGAAAATTCTCCGCCTGCGCTTCGATCTGGCTCTGGAATTCGATTTTTTCCAGTTTGGACAAACCATCAACCAATGCTGCCACCGGCGCGCCAAAGCGCTCGATCAGTTCATCCTTCTTGACGTCCTGATCTTCCATCACGTCATGCAAAAGTGCTGCCATGATCGCTTGCGCGTCTAGTTTCCAGTCGGCACAGATTTCGGCAACGGCGATCGGATGAGAAATATAAGGTTCGCCGGACATGCGCATCTGCCCGAGATGCATTTCATCCGAGAACCGATATGCCTCCTTGACTTTTTTCAGCTCGGAAGGCGTTAAATATTCGGCAAGCTTGCTATTCAGGTGTGTAACGGAAGCAACGCTCGCGTCTGGTGCGGGGGCTGGAGCAAATTTGGAATTGGCGGTTTTTGAGACCAAACGATCAGAAGCCGTCCGTTTGCCGGACACGGTTGATAGGGTTGAATCTGGTGGAGTCAGGTTCATACTGAATAGATATCAGCCGCATGGCAGGCATGTCAATAATTATGTAGCGAGCCATGCCAGGCAGAATACAAAAGCGCGTGTTCTTACATCATCGACTGGTATAGATTTTCGCGATAACGGCAGATTGTGACGATTCGCGTCCGGCCTGAAGTAAACCCCCGTTGCTTTTATTCATTCCGACTGGCATGACATATGATACTAGCTAGGCACTTTTTTCAACATTTCAATTCCGACCTTGCCTGCTGCGATTTCACGCAATGCCACTACAGTCGGCTTATCCTTGGCATCAACCTTCGGCGTGTGCCCTTGCAGCAACTGACGGGCGCGGTAAGTCGCCGCAAGTGTAAGTTGAAAGCGATTGGGGATTTGCTTGAGGCAATCTTCAATAGTGATACGGGCCATACGTACTCCTGAAAATCGAAAACAATAATAAATGAAAATAATCAGCCTTGATCGGCATGAATACCCAATTGGGTAAAGAGGGATGCATTGCGCGCTGCCTGTTGAGCGAACCGGCAACGGGTTGCCTTGACGATGGAAACGAGTTCAACTAAAGCAGTCGCAAACTCTTGATTAATAATAACATATTCAAACTCAGGCGCATGCGCGATTTCACCTCCCGCGGCCAGAATTCGTCTTGTTATCACCTGCGGCTCATCTTGCCCGCGTTTGTTAAGGCGCTCTTCCAATGCGGTAATCGATGGCGGCAAGATAAAAATGCCAACCGCATGCGGAAACTGTCTCTTGACCTGCTGTGCTCCTTGCCAATCGATTTCAAGCAGAACATCCGTTCCTGCCCGCATCTGTTCGGCAATCAGGATGCGCGAAGTTCCATAATAATTATCATGGACCTTGGCAGACTCCAAAAATTCACCGGCAGCGCGCCGCGCAAGAAAATCCTCGATTGACGTAAAGTAATATTCGCGGCCATGCTGCTCTTTCGGGCGCGGCGCGCGGGTAGTGTATGAGATCGATAATTTGATTGCCGGCTCCTGCGCCAGCAGCGCATTTACCAGCGTCGATTTACCAGCGCCGGAGGGCGCAACGACCATGAACAGGCTGCCGGAAGAGGCGAGAGTGTCATCATGCATGGGAATCCCTGGATTGACGGGTTAGAGCAAGGCGACATGCTCATGACCCTTATTGTAGTAGTGCTGTTTGAAGACTATTCCAGATTTTGCACCTGTTCGCGGATCTGTTCGATCAGCAATTTCAATGCCATTGATGCATCCGACAGTTCTTTTACCGCAGCCTTCGAACCGATGGTATTTGCTTCGCGGTTGAGCTCCTGCATCATGAAATCGAGCCGCTTGCCTACCTGTCCACCCTTTTGCAGGATCTGGCGAGTTTCTGCCAGATGGGTGGACAGACGCGTCAATTCTTCAGCAATGTCGATCCGGATACCGTACAGTGTGACCTCCTGGCGAATCCGATCGAGCGCTTCTTCGCGCGAAAGTGCAGTAATGCCGGTAGAAGCATTCGCATCCCGCAGCGTAATGCCCAGAACATCCTGCATGCGCTCACTTGCCCTTTGCTGGAACTGTGCAATGGCCTGCGGAACCAATGGCGTAATGCGCTGCACAATCGCTTCCATCTCATCAATGCGTGCAATCAATATTGCGCACAGGGCGGCACCTTCGCGTTTACGGCTGTCTATAAAAGTGTCCAGCACGGCTGCGATCGCGATGCCTGCCTCGGCCTGCAATGTTTCCTGTCCGATTTCAGTTTCTTCAATCACTCCCGGCCAACGTAGCAGCTCGCTGATCGAAAATGGCCGTGCGTCCATGAATTGCTCGCGCAGCTGGCTCTGTAGCGCGGCCAGCGATGTCAAGAGTGGAGTATGCAATGTCTGGCCCGCGCCGGCGGCTTTACGGGCAAAACTGATCCGGCATTCGACTTTGCCGCGTGTCACGCGACCCATGAGTGCTTCGCGCAACATGGGTTCGAGCGCACGCAAATCGTCATTCATGCGGAACTGCAGATCTAGAAAGCGGGAATTCACGCTCTTGAGTTCAACCACAAGAGTGCCGCCCGCTGTTTCCCGGGTTGTGACCGCATAGCCGGTCATGCTGGAAATTGTCAAAATCAGTCCTCGGTTGTTCTTTACAAATCAGCGATTTATCAACACAATTCCTAGAAGCAATAATTTATTGAATGAATAGTGAATCCGATCATGCGGCCGGGGTAGAAAGGCTGCATTATTTTCTTTAATGAATGATTTAGGATAGTCGTTATTCTTTTGGAATCATATGGCCGCTCAAAACAACGCATCGTTGCCGGATGGGCTTGAAATCGCTGGATATCGCATTGTAAAGAAGATTGCGTCCGGTGGGTTCAGTATCGTTTATCTTGCTTACGATGAAGACGGCAATGCCGTGGCAATCAAGGAATACTTGCCCAGCTCACTGGTGCTGCGCCAACCCGGCGAACTGGTTCCGTCTGTTTCTCCGGAAAACATGGCGACATTTCGCATTGGCTTGAAGTGTTTTTTTGAGGAAGGGCGTGCGCTTGCCCGCATTTCGCATCCTAACGTGGTGAGCGTCATCAATTTCTTTCGCGCCAATGAGACGGTCTACATGGTGATGGCGTATGAGTCTGGCCGCTCATTGCAGGATCATATTCTGCGACGCCGCGAAAAAGGCGAAAAACCATTGGTGTCGGAACGCTTCATACGCAAGATGTTCAGTCATGTCATGAACGGATTGCGCGAAGTGCACACCAATAAACTTCTGCATCTCGATCTGAAGCCTGCCAATATTTATTTGCGCGCCGATGGCTCGCCGATTCTTCTGGATTTTGGTGCGGCGAGGCAAACGCTGAAAGCTGATCTGCCAAAATTGTATCCTATGTACACGCCTGGTTTCGCCGCGCCCGAGCTGCACGTCAAAAACGGCAGCCTGGGACCGTGGACTGATATCTACGGCATTGGTGCATCGATCTTCGGTTGCATGGTGGGCGCGCCGCCGCAGCCCGCCGACCAGCGCAAGGCGAATGACAAGATGGAAGGCTATCTCCACAAGCTGGAAGGTTTATACTCGACGGAATTACTCAGGGTGATACGCTGGAGTCTGATGCTGGACCCTCTGGAGCGGCCGCAAAGCGTATTTGCCTTGCAAAAGGCGTTGCGCGAGCCGATACCGGAAAAGCAGGAAATCGACAAGCTGGAACTTGTATCTCGTAAATTGCGGGAATTTTTTGCGGGTTTCGGAAAACATGCTTCCGATGTTGCCAATACCATCCAGGAAAACTCGCACTAACTTTTCAATAATCTCATGCGATTCTCTGTCTATCAGGAAAGTCATATCGGCGGCCGGAAAAATAATCAGGACCGCATGGGGTATAGCTTTACCCGCGATGCGTTGCTGTTGTTGCTGGCCGATGGCATGGGCGGGCATATTCAGGGCGAAATGGCGGCAACGATCGCCCTGCAGACGATTGGCGCATTATTCCAGCAGCATGCCAATCCGTATGTAAAAAAACCGGAACAATTCCTGGAAGAGAGCCTGTTTGCCGCCCATCGGGAAATCCATCGGTATCGTGCAATCAATAATTTACCGGAAACGCCGCGCACGACGATCGTTGCCTGTCTGATCCAGCATAACAGCGCCTTCTGGGCGCATTGCGGCGATTCGCGCTTGTACTGGATGCGTAACGGGCAGATTCTTGCGCGCACCCGCGATCATTCAAGAATCGAAACGCTTATAGCGCAAGGCAAGGTTGGTCCATCGGAACGTAGCACGCATCCGGATCGCAACAAGCTGTTCAATTGCCTGGGCGCGCCGAATATGCCCATCGTGGAAATTTCGCGGCGTGTTAGCCTTCAGGCGGGCGATGTCGTGCTGCTTTGCTCGGATGGCTTGTGGTCGGTGCTGCCCGACCATGTACTTGCACAGTGCCTGCAAGAGCGCACCATCGTGCGCGCGGTTCCGGAATTAATCGGATCTGCAACGCAAATCGCCGGCAAGACGGGGGATAACGTCACGGCACTGGCCATGATGTGGGAAAGCAGCGATAGCATGCACAGCGCCACCACCATTACTACCAATATCTTGCCAATCGGCAGCATCACGACGACAATTCAAGCACCGCGTCATGCGGATCTTGAAAGTGCGGATGTATTCAATGAAACCGAAATTGAAAAAGCGATTGAAGAAATCCGCGGCGCCATTGAAAAATCTTCGCGCATTACTTCCAAAAATTAAATAGGTTCATCCATGCTGTTTGAAAATCGTCCAAGCGGACGCGCCCCCGATGCCTTGCGTCCCTTGCATCTGCATCGACATTACACCAGACATGCCGAGGGTTCGGTATTGATCGAGTGCGGCGATACGAAAGTCATCTGCACGGCCACCATTGAAAACAAGGTGCCTCCTTTTCTCAAGGGAAAGGGAACGGGATGGCTGACGGCTGAATACGGAATGCTGCCACGTTCCACGCATTCCCGCATGGATCGCGAGGCAGCGAAAGGCAAACAGTCGGGCCGTACGCAGGAAATCCAGCGTCTAATCGGCCGCTCCTTGCGTGCAGCTTTCGATCTCGATGCATTCGGCGAACGCACGCTCCATCTGGATTGCGATGTGATTCAGGCCGACGGCGGCACGCGGACAGCATCGATCACAGGCGCGATGGTCGCGGCATATGACGCGTTTTCCGTATTGGTTGATCAAAAACTGATCCGTGCCATACCGCTCAAACATTTCGTGGCCGCCATCTCGGTTGGTGTGTATCGTGGCATGCCAGTGCTTGATCTGGATTATCCCGAAGATTCCAGTTGCGACACCGACATGAATATCGTGATGACGGATACGGGACATTTCATCGAAGTGCAGGGCACCGCGGAAGGGGACGCTTTTGATCGTATCACGATGGATCGTTTGCTGGATCTGGCACAGCAAGGAATTGCCGAGCTGATTGCATTGCAGAAACGTGCGCTCGGTCTTACAGCCTGATAGATATGGAATAGATTAGACAGATGTGGCTTGACTCCGGCATAACTCCACCACGCATGACCCGTACACTCGTACTCGCTTCCAATAATGCCGGTAAACTGAAAGAATTCGGTGCAATGCTTGCGCCCGCCGGATTCGATTTGCATGTACAAAGTGAATTTCAGGTGCCGGAAGCCGAAGAGCCGCATTTGACCTTCGTTGAAAATGCGCTGACCAAGGCGCGCCATGCGGCCCGCATTACCGGCATGCCCGCCTTGGCGGACGACTCCGGCGTATGCGTTAACGCATTGCGCGGCGCTCCCGGCGTATTGTCGGCACGTTATGCGGGAGACCCGAAATCGGATGCGCGCAACAACCTGAAACTGATTGCCGACCTGGCTGTGCATGCGGATAAATCGGCTTATTATTATTGCGTGCTGGTTTTGGTGCGGCATGCGGATGATCCCCAACCAGTGATTGCGGATGGACGCTGGGATGGTCAGATCATTGCGGCAGCGCGCGGTCAGGGCGGGTTCGGCTACGATCCGCATTTCTGGCTGCCGGATTTGGACAAGACTGCCGCCGAACTTTCAGCCGAACAGAAAAACCGACTATCGCACCGCGGCCAGGCGCTGCGGGCACTGGTTGAAAAACTGCGATGATTCCAATCAAGCCTGTCGGAACAAAAAACAGGGGCGCTACTGTAACGCCAATGGAAGCCGCTGCGGCATTCCTGAAACCAGGAACCATTCATCTTGGTGCGTTGCCACCATTGTCGCTATATGTGCATTTTCCCTGGTGCATAAGGAAATGTCCGTATTGCGATTTTAATTCGCATGAAGCGAAAGGCGGCTTTCCCGAAGAAGACTATATCGCCGCATTGCGCACGGATCTGGAAAACGCATTACCGCTGATCTGGGGCCGAAAAATCTACACGGTTTTCATTGGCGGCGGTACGCCGAGCCTGATGTCTGCAGCCGGACTCGACCGGTTGCTATCCGATATCCGCACGCTGCTGCCGCTTGATGGCGCCGCCGAAATAACGATGGAGGCAAATCCAGGCACGTTCGAGATGGAAAAATTCAGATCCTATCGCAGCAGCGGCATCAACCGGTTATCGATCGGGATACAGAGCTTTGACTCGCATCATCTGCATGCGCTTGGCCGCATCCATGACGGCAACGAGGCGCGGCGCGCAATCGATATTGCGCATGCCAGCTTCGACAATTTCAATCTTGACCTGATGTATGCATTGCCGGCGCAGACGCTGGATCAGGCACGCAACGATATCAGGACGGCAATCGGATTTGCGCCGCCGCATCTGTCCCTGTACCACCTGACCTTGGAACCCAATACCTGGTTTGCCAAATATCCTCCCGTGGTTCCGGATGAGGATGCGAGCGCCGAGATGCAGGACATGATCGAGGCAGAAACCGCCACAGCCGGCTACCGCCATTACGAAGTATCCGCCTATGCCAAAGCGGGACGGCAGGCGCGCCATAATCTGAACTACTGGCAGTTTGGCGATTACCTGGGTATTGGCGCGGGAGCGCATTCCAAGATTTCCTTCCCGCACCGTGTGATCAGGCAGGCACGTTACAAGCAACCGAAAACCTATCTGGAACAAATGCAGGCGGGCAATCCGATACAGGAGGAATTCGAAATCAAGCGCAGTGAGCTGGGGTTTGAGTTTATGCTGAACGCATTGCGCCTGGTGGAAGGTTTTGAAGTCAACCTGTTTTCCGAGCGCACTGGATTGCCTCTCAATACCCTTGAAAAAGCATTGAGCCTTGCCGAAGGCAAGGGACTACTGTACCGGGATTACAAAATCATGAAACCAACCGATCTTGGGAAGCGATTCCTGAATGATTTGCAGCAAATATTTTTAACCGAATAATCATTTTTTATCATATTGAATTCGTAAATGTCGATCAGTCTGTATAATGTGCGACCTACGGAAGGTTGGCAGAGCGGTTGAATGCACCGGTCTTGAAAACCGGCGAGGATGCGAATCCTTCGTGAGTTCGAATCTCACACCTTCCGCCATCTCCTCCATGAGAGGATTCGGCGAAATTCCCTTCCACTTCGGGCTCGACTTTATGCCTTTGTCAAAAGGCGCCGTGAGAGAAGCAGAAGCGTCAAGCTCCGCGAAAAATTTTTGCCTGTCGATGAATGGCGCGCAGCGGCGCAAAAAATTCCTGCTTGCGCCTTGTTACCCGCAATCGCCTGCAACCGGAATGGATGAATCCGGCTGATGAAATCAGGAATAATTGCAAATGAGGAGGCTCGTACACTCACATCATTTGTAAATGAGCTTGCATTGACCCTGCCGGCATATCTACTTTACATCGGCTTCATAGTCGGCCGGTCGGCAATAAAATGAGCAGAATCACGACCACAATACTCGCAAGCCCGCTGGGGAAATAGCCCCGTTTCGACTGTGGGACCAGCTCGGCAGCGCTCCAACCAGAAGCAGGATCCGGATGATCCGCAGGGTTGTTCCGACGCTCATGCGCGCCTCCCATGTTCCTTAATTAGCCAACAGCTGCAAATCGGCATATTTTTACAGCGGGTACACGGCAGAATTGGAACGCTGCGATCTGGCTGGAGTTTTATGCAGATTTATTTGCCATATTTCGGCTTGGCGCTTGCGGTACATTCATCTTTGGCAGGGCCGGTTAAAGAATCACATTTTTCGATCGCCACTTTGTAATCGGCATCGCGCTTGTCCTCCTTCGCTTCCGATTTCACTTCACTGATTTTCTTGCTGGACTTCGCATTGACGACTGCTTTGGTGTGCACTGCCTTGGCTTCCTTCATGCAGACATCTTTGTCATTACCGCTATGGGCGTTGCATTTCTCTTTGGCTACCGAATAGTCGGCGTCCGCCGCGGCAACGCGCGCCTTCATGTGTTCTTTGGGTGTATTTTTGTACTGGGCTTCCGCATCCGCCTTGCTGCGTTTTTCAGCCGCCTTCGCTTCTGCGACGCAGACATCTTTCGGATTTCCGTTCAAGGTATCGCATTTGGTGCGTGCCGCTTTATAGGTTTCGGTAGCGTTGTCCTTGGCCGCCTTATAGGCAGCTTTCGCTTCGTCAGTCGCTGCAGGTGCAGCTGCGGCAAAACCGAGAATAATGAATCCGAGAGAAATATTTACGAGTGTTTTTTTCATTTTCATTCCTTTTTTATTTGGCATTCCTCGATGGTACAAAAGGGACTGTTGATAAGGTCATGCTGGTCAAATCGGTTCCAGGATCCTTGCTGGCATCGTTCCCTGAAATACCATGTCTGTCGCGAGCTCCAGCGCTCAATATGAAGGGCTGGGAACATGGAAATTTCCAAGATGGATAAATCATCCTATCAAATCATTCTATGCAATTTTCGATACGGGTCATTGACAAGACTCAATCGATATCCTGCAGATAAAAATGCCCAGGACAATCACGTCGACAATGTATTTTCATGACTTGCAAATGATGCCGTGCATGATTAAGCGCAACAGGAATGATATGGGCGCGCCTCGACCTCGTTTCTCGCGAGCTGGTCTGGTTAGACTTGTGCAACGTTCAGCCAGCGGCGTGATTGCTGCAATGGATGATTTGAAATGGATCCGGGCACAAAGGATTGCGCACGAACAGATGTTTGTCCAGAAAGAGAAAGAGGTATGCGGCAGCAGTTCGGGAGGGACGGTGATGGGCGCGCGGGAACGATTCGATGGTCAGGTATCAGGTATCGACGTCATGCAGATTTTCTGGCGCACCTTGCAAAGTGTGACTGGCAGGGGCTGCTATCGCGGCGTAGGGCTGGGATGCGGCGCGAATTTCTTCAATGACGGTAGATTGAATCGCGGGATCAAGTGCCAATGCGACATGGCCAATGCCGCGGAATTCGATATTTTTTGCGCCTGGCAAATAAGAGGAGGTCTGCGGGGAAATGATATTGTCGTGGTGCGAATAGATGGAGACGAACAGGGCGCGCATGGCTTCGCTTTCTCCTTTTTGTAATTGCGCCAGCCAGTTATTCAGTACTCCGGATTTTGCATCCCGACTCCAGCGCATTTGCTGGCCATTCAGGCCGATGCTGAAATTGGCCAAGGCAGTGCCATGATGCGGCGTTCCCAAGGTAATAATCTTCGCAATGTGCTCGCTGCCATGATCGCGCAAATACGCACGCGCAGCAAGGCCGCCCATGCTGTGAGCGACAATGACGGCTTTCTCCTGGCCGGTTTCCAGGCATAATGTTTTCATGGCCTCGTGCACAACCGCAGCATATGCATCGATGGTTCCCAGCACCGGCTCCATATTGATTGCGTAATGGGTAATATTCGCGCGCAGCAATGCTTTGCTCATGCTATTCCAGTAGCCGCTGTTGCAGCCGTAGCCGTGCACCAGCAATACCGGCAGTGCCGAAGGGTGCGGCACAATCCGTTTCTCAAAATACTGAAAAGGCATAGTCCATGAGGAGCTCCACATGGTTGCCATGAATTCTCCCAGGAATAGACGGCAAATCTGTCGCCAATGCAGACGGAATGCTGCCGGTGTTTCGCTGTGATAACGCCAAGCAAGCAGGAAATTGTTTGCCGTAATCAAAAGCCGCAACCAAATGATCAGTCCGATTCCTGCCAGTAGTGCGAGCCATGGATTACTCACATGGAAAAACTTGATGGTCAGCAAAGCCAGCCCAATGCCTAGCGTGACCTGGATCAAAAGCAGAATGCGCGTAATTTTAGTAATCATGCGATCCAGAAAGAGAGCTGGCTAAGCGACCAATCCGGGAGCAGGAACGCCGGTCATCTGCTGCGCCAGCGTACTTGCCAGTCTGGCCGTGATGCCGTAAATCGATAATTGCGGATTGGCGCCGATGGAAGTCGGAAACAGCGATCCATCATGCACCGACAGATTCGATATGCCATGATAGTGTCCGCTTGACGAAACAAGCCCCAGCCTTGTGTCATCCGACATGGGGCAGCCTCCCATGACATGGGCTGATACGACACGCGTCAGCAAGGGTTTGAGGGGCAGGGTGGCGATTGCTTTTTTCGCGCTTTCCCAGGTGACATACCCTTCGGCCAGTTCATGCACGGGATGAACGCTTTTTGCACCGGCAGCAAACTGGATTTCCGCCATGCTCAGCAGTGCGCGCCTGACACCATCCCACATCACATCTGTCATCGGGTAATCCAGTGTCGGCGATCCGTCATTTTGCAGGTGCACCGTGCCGCCAGTCGAGTCTGGATTAAAACCATCGCGCAACAGGGCGAGCAAGGCATGGCTATGCGCAAAGTGTTGCATGATGTTCGCATGCTGCGTGCCGAAGCCTTGCATCGTGGTCGAAAACAACAGTGGATGCAGCGGCGGTGCTTCCAGCTTGTAGCCGATCGGCCCATCAATCGCTTGCGTTTCCAGAAAATGATCGGAATAAATCGTTTGCGGAGCCCCGTCGAAGCCGTTGACCTGTTGCTCGAACAAGCCTGCGGAAATGACAGTGGGATGCAGGAATGTGCGTTTGCCAAGCAAGCGATTCGGATCCGGCGCCTGTGAACGCATCAGCAGGGCGGGTGAGTTGATTGCGCCGCCGGCAACAACATAATGCCTTGCGTGGATAAATACCATTTTACCGTTGGGCATCAAGCCGCTTGGATCGAGCGCGCTGCAGTCAAGTCGGCTTACCGAATCTTTTTTAAAGACCAGTTTTTCGGCACGTGCATGTGTGACGAGCGTCGCGCCTTTGGCTAGTGCGGATGGGATAGTCGTCACCAGCATCGATTGCTTGGCATTGGTCGGGCAACCCATGCCGCAGTAGCCGAGATTCCAGCAGCCTTTCACATTGCGCCGGATGGCGGCAACCGGAATCCCGAGCCTTGTCGCACCGCGCCTCAGCAAATCGTTATTTTCGTTCGGCGGCAGGTGCCATGCGCTGATATTCAGCCGCTGCTCCATCATCGCAAACCATGGAGCAAGGAGTTCCGGAGAGTAAGTTTTCAGGCCGAAATTCTCTTGCCAGTAGGCGAGCGTTCCGTCCGGCGTGCGGAAGCTGGATGTCCAGTTAATGGTGGTCGAGCCGCCGACAGTACGTCCCTGCAAAATATTGATCGATTTATCGCGTGTCTTGCGCGCGGCCGATTCCTGATATAGCGTTGGATAAGCCTGGGCTTCACGCATCTTGAAATCGCGCGAGGATTTCAGGCTGCCTTCCTCGATCAGTACGACCTTCAGGCCGGCCAGCGCCAGGGTCTCCGCAGTAACACCGCCGCCAGCGCCGCTGCCTATGATAGCGACATCCGCCTCGATGACACGGTCTGCACCAAGACCAGATGCATCAAGTACTTTCCAGCCAGCAGCCAATCCTGCCTGGATCGGATCTGTAATCAGGTTAGCCATGTTGCCCTATCGTGTTCGTCATGGGCTGTTCTCAGCTCAATTGCTTGATCGGACCGGGATAACCAATTGAGTCCCAGGTGGATACATCTGCGTACCAGGAGCCGATAATCAGATCGTGAAGGGCATGGTAAGCGCTTTGCAGCATTCCAAGCCGATGCATTCGCCAGCTTTGCAGGAAAGCGGCGATATCATCCGGTTTTGCCTCCGCCCAGTTGTCTGGAATGCCAGCGAGGAAACGGCGCGTCGGTGCCAGCACCAGCAGGCTGAACAGATCCTGGATTTCTTTTTGCGCATGTAGTGGTAATCCTGCGATAGCGGCCTGCACGCGCATGACTTGCGCGTCCATTGCTTGTGTCGACATGGATGGAATCGTGCCGTTCAACATTACAGCGGCGATGGCGCGCAACGCCATATTGCCATCTGTATCAAGAGCAAATTTTGCCGCCGGGGAATACTGCCTCATGGTTCGGTATATGCCGCCGGCCGCGGCAAGCGCGATTACACCAACGAAACCGACTTTCAAAAAAGAACGGCGGGAAACCATGGTGATCATATTGAGCAAAATGCGAGTTTTACAGTGTAACTCAAGCGATATCATTGCGATGAAGGCAAAATAGAGCGTTGGTTCTAGGACCTTATCGGACTATCTAATGGACAAGCACACACTCGTTGCCACGCTTTATCGAGAATTGCAATCCGTCAAGGCAGAGCGGCAAGCTGCCCAAACCGATGCCGCGACAGGTATGGCACGTGCCGCACTCAAGCGCTTTCAGGTGGCGCGGATGATGCGCACGCATGCCGATCTATTGATGGCCCCGGCATCGCATGCGGCAGCCCGCTTTTTCCTGGATGATCTGTACGGGGCGAAGGACATGACGCAACGGGATGCCGATATCGAGCGCGTTATTCCGATGATGGAGCGACTGCTGCCGGTGCCGGCACTGGAAACCATCACTGAAGCCATCATGCTTGATGCCTTGTCGGAGTCGCTGGACGCCGTCATGGCATCACGTCTGGGTGAGAAATTCGATGAGGCAGATTATATTGTTGCCTATCGGGAATCGACATTGCGTGCCGACCGCGAAAGGCAACTGACGTATGTGGAGTCGACTGGCTATTCTCTATGCAACCTGGTGCGGGTGCGTTTGGTTGGCACAACATTGAAACTGATGCGAAAGCCGGCAAGGCTGGCAAATCTGGATAAATTGCATGATTTCCTTGAGCGTGGCTTCAATGCATTTAGCATCATGCCTGACCCCAAGGCATTTGTTGTCACCGTTGTCACGCGAGAAAAAACGATTATGGAAAATTTGTATGCGGGGCGGACGCAGCCATTTAGCGTGATCCAAGAATAGTGCATGGCGGGCGGCGCGCAGCATGAGCGCGGTAGCGGTGATTCTTATTGGCCGGCAATACTTGCTGAAATTTTAATACACCATGGTGTATTTTTTAATTCGTACGTATTTATTGCGCGCATGTCTATGTTTTTGCCTATACTCCCGTAAAAGTGAAAATTTTAGCAATAATATTACATTTACATGCATTGTTACGCTATTTCACTTTTGCGGAAGATGCTGCGCATACGACCAGTTGCGTGCCGGCCAATTGATCATGCAGAAACTGGCGATTCTTGCCGAGGTAAATGGTGATTGCCCATAGTGCCATGCCGGCAAGGATCACACCGATGCTGGGCCAACCCTTCAGCCCGAGTACATAGTCGATCATCATTGCCGGCAGGAACCACATCCATGCCAGCAGATAACGCATCATCGCCCTGATCATTGATACTTGCGAATAGCCCGGTGCGATCAGCCTGATCTTCCAGGTTTTCATTGCCAGCGTCTGCCCGCCACGATGCCAGAAAAATACGAAATAGGCACCCAGTACCAGGAATAGCCAGAACTGACGTGCATCACGCAATGCCAATGCATGCCGACTTTGCGTGAGCGTATCCAATAGCCCGTCGGCAACAAAAAGGACACCAAATAGCAACATGGCTTCATACACCATGCTGGCCAGGCGACGTTTCAAAGGAGGAATGGCGAGGCTATTCAATGCAGCTGATCACTTGTTTGCCGGCGGAGCCAAAGGTTGAATGACCGATTCGTGGGTGGCTTGGGGAGTAACGGATTTTTCCAGAATTGGTTTAGGCGTGTTTTTAATCGGTGGCAATGTCTTGTTCTTGCTATGCGCAGGCGGTGGATTTGCGACATGTTTCTTGCTTGTTGCGTCTGCTGCAAGCTTTTGTTTTTGCTCTTCCGGTAACTGCTGATATTTTTCCCATTGTGCCGACTTCTGGGTAGAACCCAGTTTCTTGGCGCGCGCATAGCTTTCCCGTGCGATGCGACGCTGTTCAGGCGTCAGCTTTGCCCATTCGCGCATCCGTTCCTGCATGCGCTGTTGCTCTTCCGGCTTCATGGACATCAATTTATTGCCGATTTCAAGCCATTTTTTCTTGCGCGTGGCATCTATCCGATCCCATTCACCTGCAAAAGGCATTAATACCTGTTGCTGCGCAGGCGTGAGCTCTACCCATAAAGGCTTTGTGACTGGCTTCACGTTTTGCCGAGCGCTGTTTTTAGCGGTATTCCCAGGTGTTGCAACGGCTACTCCTTGTGTTTGAGCGGCGGGAATTGCTGCTGGGGCAACCGTTTGGGCGATGGCGCATGTTGCGACAGCGGCGAGCAGCGATGCCACAACATATTTCAGAGGCGGCCGAGAAGTTACGGCGAATGATCCTGTCCGCGCCATCTTTACTCCACGCGCTTGGCGAGATAAGCGTTGAAGCCGTGATCCAGATAAGCCGTCAATGGCAATTCGTCGGTCAGAACCGCTACATCGATATCCGCAGTTTCACTTATCCGGTGTTGCTGTTCATATTGATACAAGCTGATAAACAGTACTACTCCTGCCAAAAGAGGGGCGGCAATGCTGATTCGGCCCAGCCATGACAGCGATTGATTCAAAAAGCCGCCAGCCGATCCGGCAACCGCCGTTTCGATGGTGGTGGCGTGCACCTGAACGGAAGTTTTTTTGCGGGATAAAGCCATTTTGCGTGCAGAAGCAAGGCGTCCCGTTGTCGATGCTGGTAATGCGTCAAGATTCTCATTCAGCGCATGACGCACTTTATAGGCAAAATTCAACTCTTCAACGTTCATAAATGTATTCCTTTGGCTTTTAACGCTTGGGCTAGGGTCTGCGTCGCTCTGGAGCAGTGTGTCTTCACGCTGCCTTCAGAACATCCCATCGCGGCGGCTGTTTCAGCCACATTCATATCTTCCCAATAACGCATGAGAAACGCTTCCCGTTGACGGGCAGGGAGCTTTTGCACTTCCTTATCTATGACTGCAAGGATTTGCTCTCGTTCGACCTTGTCCGCGCTGGATTCGGCAGCCTGCGTCCCCTTTTCAGGCTCCAGTGTATCAAGTAGGTCAGACTCATTTGGATCCTCTGTATCGCTGCCCAAGCTTGAAAACAAGCTGATCCATGTATTGCGCACTTTTTCGCGTCGAAAATAGTCATGGATCGTATTCTGCAAAATGCGCTGGAATAGCAAGGGCAATTCGGCAGCGGATTTGTCACCGTATTTTTCCGCAAGCTTGATCATCGCATCCTGCACGATATCGAGCGCTGCCTCATCCTTGCGGACAGCGTATACAGCCTGTTTGAATGCGCGACGTTCCACATTTTCGAGGAAGTCGGAAAGTTCTTTGTCGGTTGCCATGCAATACGGCGTGTTGTTTCTTGTGTTGCCGGAGAAGTTCCAGGTTTATACGCCAGCGTAATTTGCGTCGATTGTTTTCCAATCTGTGCGCATGCTAGCAAAAAAGGCCGGGGCGTGCGCTTTTTTTTATCAAAACACTTGATTTCAAAAGGATTTGGCGGAATTTGACTTGACCAAAATGGTGCAACGCATTAACGTATCATTCCCTTCAAACCCCCCGAAGGATATAGCCTTTTCGCATGCGGCGCATAATGCCGTAGAGCGATCAGGCACGCTTTGACAATAAAAGCTGTTTGCTCTAACCCGCGCCACAAGTGCGAGAAATACGCCGTAATGCTGTAGACCTTCGGCTGAACGAGTTGCGTTTAGCGTCAATTTGAATCGCATCCATACCTGCGCAACGAACTGGCGTGACCGTACAAAAAGGAATGCCGAAAAATCTGTTGCATGCAAGCGGTTTCGCCAGGAGAGAGCATCCGATCAATTTCCAATGGACCTTGAAAGGAACGTAGCATGAGCTCAGAAATAACAGGCGCAGAAATCGTTGTGCGCTGTCTTGCCGAAGAAGGTGTCGAACATGTCTTCGGTTATCCAGGTGGCGCGGTACTTTATATCTACGACGCCATTTTCAACCAATCCAAATTTCAGCATATCCTGGTGCGTCACGAGCAGGCGGCTGTGCATGCGGCGGATGCGTATTCGCGCAGTTCGCAAAAAGTCGGCGTTGCACTTGTGACGTCAGGCCCCGGTGTAACCAACGCTGTCACCGGCTTGGCAACAGCCTACATGGATTCGATCCCGATGGTGGTCATCACCGGCCAGGTGCCTTCGTATGCGATCGGGCAGGATGCATTCCAGGAATGTGATACGGTCGGCATTACGCGACCATGCGTAAAGCACAATTTTCTCGTCAAGGACGTCAAGGACCTGGCATCCACGATGAAAAAAGCGTTCTATATCGCCACTACAGGCCGCCCGGGCCCTGTCCTGGTGGATATTCCAAAAGACATCAGCATGCAAAAGTGCGCCTACGAGTATCCGAAAGAACTCGATATGCGCTCGTATCGTCCGGTTGACAAAGGCCACGCAGGCCAGATCCGCAAGGCCGTGCAGTTGCTGTTGTCCGCTGAGCGTCCCATGATTTATACCGGCGGTGGCGTGATTCTGGCCAACGCGTCGGCAGAATTGAACAAGCTGGTCGACCGACTGGGTTTTCCTTGCACCAATACATTGATGGGCTTGGGTGCCTGCAAGGCATCCAGCGACAAGTTCGTCGGCATGCCCGGTATGCATGGCACTTACGAAGCCAACATGGCGATGCAGCATTCCGATGTGATGATTGCCATTGGCGCGCGCTTTGATGACCGCGTAATTGGCAACCCCAAGCACTTTGCGACGCATCCGCGCAAGATCATTCATATCGACATCGATCCATCCTCGATTTCCAAACGAGTGAAAGTCGATATTCCGATTGTCGGTAATGTGAAGGATGTGCTGCAGGAATTGCTGGCGCAGCTTGACGCGTCCGATGCGAAGCCGAATCAGGCAACACTGGCCGACTGGTGGAAGCAGATCAATCAATGGCGCGAGCGCGACTGTCTCAAATATACGCAGTCAAGTGAAGTGATCAAGCCACAATCGGTGGTCGAAAAGCTGTGGGAAGTCACCAAGGGCGATGCTTTCATCACGTCCGATGTTGGGCAGCACCAGATGTGGGCTGCACAATATTACAAATTCGACAAGCCGCGCCGTTGGATCAATTCCGGTGGCTTGGGGACGATGGGTGTCGGCCTGCCGTATGCAATGGGTGTGCAGATGGCCAATCCTGATGCGACTGTCGCCTGCATCACCGGGGAAGCATCGATCCAGATGTGCATTCAGGAACTGGCGACCTGCAAGCAATATCACCTGACGCCGAAAATCATTCTGCTCAATAACCGCTTTCTTGGCATGGTGCGGCAATGGCAGCAGATCGAATACGGTTCACGTTACTCCGAGTCGTACATGGATTCGCTGCCTGACTTCAACAAGCTGGCTGAATCTTTCGGTCATGTCGGTATGAAAATCGAAAACCCCCAGGATGTCGATGGCGCATTAAGAGACGCTTTTGCAATGAAAAATCGCCTGGTATTCATGAACTTCATCACCGATCAAACTGAAAACGTATGGCCGATGGTGAAGGCTGGCAAAGGGTTGACTGAAATGCTGTTGGGCTCGGAGGAATTGTAATCATGCGACATATCGTTTCTGTATTGCTGGAAAATGAAGCAGGTGCGTTGTCGCGTGTGGTTGGCCTGTTTTCGGCGCGCGGCTACAACATTGAAACGTTGACAGTGGCGCCGACTGAAGATGTAACCTTGTCGCGCATGACGATTGTCACAAGCGGTTCCGACGATATCATCGAGCAAATCACCAAGCATTTGAATCGGCTGATCGAAGTGGTGAAAGTTGTCGATCTCACGGAAGGCGCACATATCGAGCGCGAGCTCATGCTTATCAAGGTGCGTGCGGTCGGCAAGGAACGTGAAGAAATGAAGCGCACTACGGATATCTTTCGAGGCCGCATCATTGACGTGACCGAAAAGACCTATACGATTGAACTTACCGGTAACAAAGGCAAGCTCGATGCATTCATTGATGCAATCGACCATACTGCGATTCTTGAAACGGTTCGGACCGGTGGTTCCGGTATCGGTCGGGGCGAACGCATCCTAAAGGTTTGACCTTATGGCGCTGTGCCTATAGCAGCGCTATGCTTGACTTTGTACCGCAAGAATATAAATCCTCAATTAAATTAGGAATAACAATGAAAGTTTTTTACGATAAAGATTGCGACCTGTCCCTCATCAAGGGCAAGAACGTCACCATTATTGGCTACGGCTCGCAAGGACATGCCCATGCCCAGAATCTGAACGATTCCGGTTGCAAGGTGACGGTCGGCCTGCGCAAGGGCGGCGCTTCTTGGGAAAAAGTGAAAAATGCCGGTTTGAATGTCGCGGAAGTCAATGATGCAGTCAAGGCCGCCGATGTCATCATGATCCTGCTGCCGGATGAAAATATCGCTCAGGTCTATAACGAAAATGTTGCGCCCCATGCGAAACAAGGCGCGGTACTGGCATTTGCGCATGGTTTTAACGTGCATTACGGCCAAGTGGTGCCGCGCGCCGACCTCGACGTCATCATGATCGCACCGAAAGCGCCGGGCCATACAGTGCGCAGCACGTATACCCAAGGTGGCGGCGTGCCGCATTTGATCGCAGTACATCAGGATAAATCGGGTGTGGCGCGTGATATCGCATTGTCGTATGCAATGGCAAATGGCGGTGGCCGCGCCGGTATTATCGAAACAAATTTCCGCGAAGAAACCGAAACTGATTTGTTTGGCGAGCAAGCTGTATTGTGCGGCGGTACGGTAGAGCTGATCAAGGCTGGCTTCGAAACTTTGGTAGAGGCCGGTTATGCTCCGGAAATGGCTTATTTTGAATGCCTGCATGAATTAAAGCTGATCGTCGATCTGATTTATGAAGGCGGTATTGGCAACATGAACTATTCAATCTCCAATAATGCAGAATACGGCGAATATGTCACGGGTCCCCGAATTGTGACGGAAGACACCAAGGATGCAATGCGTCAATGTCTGAAAGATATCCAGACTGGCGAATATGCAAAGAGCTTCATCCTGGAAAATAAAGCGGGTGCCCCAACCCTGATTTCACGTCGTCGCCTGACATCAGAACACCAAATCGAGCAAGTTGGCGAGAAGCTGCGCGCGATGATGCCCTGGATCAAAAAGAATAAATTGGTTGATCAATCTAAAAACTGAAAGTAGTTGAGATCAGGCATCATTGCTGTAACGCTTTATGCCATGCGAATGGGGCTACACTATGTAGCCCCATTTTTGTTGGAGAATTTTATGCCAAGATTCGGAAAATTAAGATTGGCTTTGACTTTGATCGGAATGTTTACTCTTGCGCATGCACAGCCATCCGTACAAACTGCGGGAACGTTAGTCATTGTTCCAGCTATTGGCGAGGTCAGACATGCAAATGATGAAGCACGCATTACGCTGACGCTGGAAGAGCAGGATCGCGACAAAACAGTCGCTGCCTCGCGTGTCAATCAAAAAATGAAGCAAGGAATTGAAATCGTCAGACGAGCGGACCCCCAAGCGCTACTGACAACGCGCGGCTATTACACTTATCCGATTTATTCTGATGAGCAGCAGGGGAAAAATCTCCACCCCAGACAACCCATCAGTTGGCGAGTTGGCCAATATCTTGATGTAACTACTTCGAATCTGAAGGCATTGCCGCGAACCGTCGCAGCTGCGCAAGGATTGCTCGCACTCAATGGCTTACAATTCGGTTTGACAGAAGCTACCCAAAAGAAACTGGATGAAAAAAGGATTGAAGTCACATACAGAAATTTAACGGAACGGGTTGCTGCGATAGCGAAGGCAATGGGCCGCAATGTCTCGGAGGCTGTTCTCGATACCGTCGACTTTGACGGCTCGGGTGCTTACGCGCAACACGATATGGCGACTACCAAAATGACGATGCATGCACCAACCGGTATGGAATCGGCATTAGTGGAAGAGCCCAGTTTTGAACCGGGAGAAACCATCCTGCAGCTGCGTGTGGTTGGAAAGGCCCGATTCAAATGACATGGTCTGAATAAGAAGATGTACTGATGCAGGATTACATTTGTTATCAATGCGTCTAGAATGGCGTGGCATTACTTATCATTAATAATTCGGAGTGAGATTGAAAAATTACCCGCACCCTATCATTGCTCGTGAAGGCTGGCCTTTCCTCGGGCTTGCTTTTGCCATTGCTGCATTGATAGCGTCCATTTCTATTGCCTGGTCAATCCCATTCTGGCTCATTGCACTGTTTGTCCTGCAATTTTTCCGTGATCCGGCGCGCATTATTCCGCAGCATCCCGATATCGTACTGTCTCCTGCTGACGGACGCATTGTCGTTGTTGAAGAAACACAGGATCCTTACGCAAACCGGAAAGCTCTGAAAATAAGCGTTTTCATGAATGTCTTCAACGTTCATTCAAATCGCGCGCCAGTCGACGGAAAAATCCAGAAAGTCCAGTATTTTCCAGGCAAGTTTGTCAATGCGGATCTTGACAAGGCTTCGGTAGAGAATGAGCGCAATGCATTGACGATTGCCATGGACAATGGGCAAATTGTCACGTGCGTTCAAGTGGCCGGCCTGATTGCACGACGGATTCTTTGCTATGTAAAAGCCAGCGACAATCTGAAGCGAGGACAGCGCTACGGCTTCATCCGCTTTGGCTCGCGAGTCGATGTTTATTTACCACTTACTGCGAAGCCGAAAGTCGCAGTAGGGGACAAGGTATCGGCAACTGAAACAATCCTGGCCGAGCTCTGATTTTATTTGCGGGACCCCCTGAAAAGTCTTTCCTGTTTCTGTATGGTCGAAGGAAGACTAATTTAGCGCGTTGCAACGCTGTCCAAACACTGCAACGCAATGAATCGGCATATTTTCAGTGCAGTGAAATGGAATCCGAATGGCAAGTTTCAATCGTCGAAAAGCGAAAAGCAAAGTAGGACTGATTTCCAAGGCGCCTCGCATTGGCAAGCATACGCTGCATCATCCACATCTCGATGCGATGCAGCCTGAGCATCTTACCTTGCGCCGACGCAGTATTTATCTTTTGCCGAATGCATTTACGACAGCGGCGCTTTTTTGCGGATTTTACGCCATCGTCATGGGTATGAATCTGAAGTTTGACCATGCCTCGATCGCCATTTTTGCCGCAATGGTGCTGGATGGAATTGATGGTCGCGTAGCGCGACTGACGCACACGCAAAGTGAATTCGGCGCTCAATACGATAGCCTGTCAGACATGGTATCGTTTGGCGCAGCGCCGGCACTGGTTATCTATGAATGGTCTTTGCGCGGCCTGGGTAAACTCGGCTGGATGGCGGCATTTGTTTATTGCGCCGGTGCGGCATTGCGTCTCGCCCGCTTCAATACCAATATCGCTGTCGTCGACAAGCGCTATTTCCAGGGATTGCCCAGCCCCGCGGCTGCGGCGCTGGTGGCAGGCCTGGTGTGGGTAATGGACGATTTGCGTTTTGCGGGTACGGATTTGAGCTGGCTCGCCTGGATCGTTACCTTGTATGCGGGATTGACGATGGTGACCAACGTCCCGTTTTACAGTTTCAAGGATATTAATTTTCGCAAATCAGTGCCGTTCATCGCTATTTTTCTGATCGTACTGGCTTTTGTCGCCATTTCAAGCGATCCGCCAAAGATGGTTTTCGGATTGTTTGTGTGCTATGGCTTGTCCGGATATGGCGTGTATTTCTGGCGCTTGCTGAAGGGCAAGCCGGTGAGCATTATTCAAACCGAACCGGAACCGGCTGACGAAAAAGAATAATAAAAGAGGTGGCCAGATCGCTGGCCTCCTGTGCAGGAATGCATGGTACAGCAGAAGCATCTCTTATCGTCTGGCAACCGGATCGCGGAGCGCACTCTTCTGCCGACCCATTCGTTCATTCATTGAACAGTTGCACTTTTGCCGAATTCCGCTTATAGTTTTTCAATGTTCCGCACCCCCAACATTTTTGCATTCGCCTTATCCGGCAGCTTGGCATCCAGCCTACTGCTGGCACCTTTCCTACTGCGCTAACGCGCAGACACCCCCTATCCCACAATTCGCGCGGTTTCCGGCTCATGCTGATGGCGGCAAGGGCAGGCGAAGAACCGTTTGAAGCCAATCCACTTATTGCATTTTCCTAAGGAGCACAACATGGCCGATAAATTGATCATTTTCGATACTACCTTGCGGGATGGGGAGCAATCTCCAGGCGCTTCAATGACGAAGGATGAAAAAATCCGTATCGCAAAGCAGCTGGAGCGTCTGAAAGTGGATGTCATTGAGGCCGGATTTGCAGCAGCATCGCAAGGCGATTTCGAATCGATCAAGGCGATTGCCGGTATTATCAAGGACTCGACAGTGTGCTCGCTGTCGCGTGCCAATGATCGAGACATTTCGCGTGCAGCCGAGGCGCTGGCGTCCGCATCACGCAAACGGATCCATACTTTTATCGCCACGTCGGCGCTGCATATGGAAAAAAAGCTGCGCATGACGCCGGATCAGGTGTACGAGCAGGCCAGGCAGGCAGTACGCTTCGCGCGCAAATTTACCGACGACATCGAATTCAGCCCGGAAGACGGCAGCCGTTCCGATATGGATTTTTTATCCCGCGTCATTGAAGCCGTAATTGCGGAAGGTGCCACCACGATCAATTTTACCGATACCGTCGGCTATGGTGTACCGGAATTGTTCGGCAACATGCTGAAGAACCTGCGCGAGCGCGTACCCAATTCCGACAAGGCGATCTGGTCGGTTCATTGCCACAACGATCTGGGGATGGCAGTGGCAAATTCACTGGCGGGCGTCGTGATTGGCGGTGCGCGCCAGATCGAGTGCACCATTAACGGGCTGGGAGAGCGCGCCGGTAATACCGCTCTCGAAGAGATTGTCATGGCGGTGCGGACACGCAGGGATTATTTCAACTTGGACCTTGCAATCGATACGACGCAGATCGTTTCTGCATCCAAGCTGGTATCGCAGATTACTGGATTTACGGTACAACCGAACAAGGCGGTGGTCGGCGCCAATGCATTCGCTCATGCTTCAGGCATCCACCAGGATGGTGTGCTGAAGGCGCGCGATACTTATGAAATCATGCGCGCGGAGGATGTGGGATGGACGACCAACAAGATCGTGCTCGGCAAGCTGTCCGGCCGCAACGCTTTCAAGCAGCGCCTGGAGCAGCTCGGCATTGAGCTGGAATCCGAGACTGAAGTCAATGCCGCATTTACCCGTTTCAAGGAGCTTGCCGATCGCAAGTCCGATATCTTTGATGAAGACATCATCGCCTTGGTATCCGACGAACAGCATTCGCACGAGAATGAATACTACCGCTTCGTATCGCTGTCCCAGCATTCCGAAACTGGTGAAAAGCCATGCGCAAAAGTGATTTTCTCAATCGACGGCAAGGAAGTCGCTTGCGACGGTGAGGGCAATGGTCCGGTGGATGCTACGGTCAATGCGATTGAATCCAGAGCGACAAGCGGTGCGGAGTTGTTGTTGTTCTCGGTGAATGCGATCACGACTGGCACGGAATCGCAAGGCGAAGTAACGATGCGCCTCTCACGGGCAGGCCGCATCGTCAATGGTGTCGGCGCCGATCTTGATATTGTCGTGGCATCGGCAAAAGCTTATCTGTCCGCACTCAACAAGCTGCATTCCGAAACGGAAAAGCTGAATCCGCAGCTATGACTTCTCTGTAAAAAGCACGTGATTTCCAAGCGCTTTTCTGAGCAGTCATCTGAAACCCCGCATGCCGAATGACCAATGCATATCATCCGGCGTGCGGCTCGGGTCTGGACCATTCAACATCATGCGTACAACGCCGGTTTTATCGAAATGCACATGCATCATCGAATCCCATACGCCGCTTTCCTTGTATGGATAGGACCATGCCTCCAATTGCGATAAAGGCAGAAAAGCCGTTTCGCTCGGTGCACCGACGATTCGCAGTACATCGTCTTTCGTCGATTGCCCTATTTTGATGGTGGCGAATTTTTGCGATGTTAAGACTTGTTCATAGGAAATCAGTTTCCCTTCTGGTGAAATTCGTGCCATGTAGGTTTCCTGCCCCCACGGACCATGCGCATATTCGAGTAAATGCTCTTTTCCGTCCTGATATCGGTGCGTGGGCTGCCCCAGCTTGGCAAGCACAGCGGATTCAGGTGTGCCGATATCCATTACCTCGGTTCCCAGCAATGCGCATCCACTCATTGCCACAAGCAAATAAATTGCTGCCATGCGGAGAATAGGATTCATATATGCCTTTTTCCGAATGAATAACATTGCGGTATTTGAATAACCGGTTCGTTTCCTATATACTGCGCGCTTGGTTGATTTGACCAAATTTTCAATTTGTTTGTTCACGGTATACGGGGTGATGACTCCGTGCACCGCATGTGAAAGGTAATCATGTCAGTAGAAAACATCAATAAGGCTTCCATTATCGCGGATAACGCGCGCGGCACGAACGATACAGGCTCTCCGGAAGTGCAAGTCGCATTGCTGACCGCTCGTATCAACGAACTCAACGGCCACTTCAAAGCTCACGCCAAGGATCACCACTCCCGCCGCGGCTTGATCATGATGGTTAACCGTCGCAAGAGCCTGCTTTCGTATCTGAAGGGTAAAGACGCTAATCGCTATCGTGCGCTGATTGAAAAACTTGGTTTGCGCAAGTAAATCCGGTTGCGATACATTCTGCCCGGATTTTATTGTTGAAATGCCTGCGTCAGTTTTCTGATGCGGGCATTTTGCCTTTTTGCAGTTCGCACTACGAGGGGATTGCACGATTGAAAATGAGATGAGCCTCCATGCGTGGAGTGTCATCTGTGGTGAGGTGGACGACAGCACCTGAAAATCTGTCGGCAAAAATAGAAAGGAAACACCGTGTTCAATAAAGTTACCAAAACCTTCCAGTACGGCCAGCATCAAGTAACGCTGGAAACCGGCGAAATCGCCCGTCAAGCTTCCGGCGCCGTGATGGTGTCGATCGAAGATACCGTCGTGCTGGCGACTGTCGTGGCAAGAAAAGATGCCAAGCCGGGTCAGGATTTCTTTCCGCTGACTGTTGATTACGTTGAGAAAACCTATGCCGCAGGCCGTATTCCTGGCGGTTTTTTTAAACGTGAAGGCCGTCCGTCCGAAAAAGAAACGCTGACTTCGCGCCTCATCGACCGTCCGATCCGCCCGCTGTTCCCGGAAGGTTATCTGAACGAAGTACAGGTCATTGTTCACGTCCTGTCCGTCAATCCTGAAATCGATCCCGATATTGCCTCGATGATTGGCGCATCCGCTGCGTTATGCGTAGCCGGCATCCCGTTTGACGGCCCGATCGGTGCAGCGCGCGTGGGCTATATCAATGGCGCCTACGTGCTCAATCCGACGACATCGCAGCTTGTCAAATCGGAACTGAATCTGGTGGTCGCGGGTACCGAGCAGGCGGTGCTGATGGTCGAGTCCGAGGCCATGCAATTGTCTGAGGAAGTAATGCTTGGTGCGGTCGTCTACGGCCATGACCAGATGAGAGTCGTGATCGATGCGATTCACGAACTGGTGCGCGATGGCGGCAAGCCTGAAGTGGAATGGAGCCCGGCGCCGAAAAACGAGGCGCTGATCGCGCGCGTATCCGCGCTGGCGGAAGCCAAATTGCGCGAGGCGTATCAAACCAGGGAAAAACAGGCGCGCACCACCAAGCTGAATGCCATCACGACTGAAGTCAATGCCGCACTGGCAGCGGAAGCGGCGACCACCGGCGACAAGGCCCCGGATTCGGCTGAAGTCGGCAGCATTCTGTTCGACCTGGAAGCGAAGATCGTGCGTTCGCAAATCCTTGAAGGCGAGCCGCGCATCGACGGCCGCGACACGCGCACCGTGCGTCCGATCTCGATTCGCACCAGCGTGCTGCCGCGCACCCACGGTTCAGCGCTGTTCACGCGTGGCGAAACCCAGGCGCTGGTGGTGGCTACCCTCGGCACTGCGCGCGACGAACAAAAGATCGATGCCCTGATGGGCGAGTATTCCGATCGATTCATGCTGCATTACAACATGCCGCCGTTCGCAACCGGCGAAACCGGCCGCGTCGGCACACCGAAGCGTCGTGAAATCGGCCATGGCCGTCTGGCCAAGCGCGCATTGCTGGCTGCTCTGCCGGCGCCGGAAGACTTCAGCTACTCGGTGCGCCTGGTGTCCGAGATCACCGAGTCGAATGGTTCGTCGTCGATGGCATCCGTGTGCGGAGGTTGCCTGGCATTGATGGATGCTGGCGTACCGATGAAGGCGCATGTAGCCGGTATCGCGATGGGCCTGATCAAGGAGGGCGGCAAGTTTGCCGTGCTGACCGATATCCTGGGCGACGAAGATCATCTGGGCGACATGGATTTCAAGGTGGCGGGTACTGCCAACGGCATTACCGCGCTGCAGATGGATATCAAGATCCAGGGCATTACCAAGGAAATCATGCAAGTCGCATTGGCGCAGGCGCAAGAAGGTCGTATGCATATCCTGCGCAAGATGCAGGAAGCGATGCCGCATGTGAAGACGGAGCTGTCCGATTTCGCGCCGCGCCTCATCACGATCAAGATCAATCCGGAAAAAATCCGTGACGTGATCGGCAAAGGCGGGGCGGTGATTCGCGCCCTGACTGAAGAAACCGGCACCCAGATCGATATCAGCGATGAAGGCATGGTCACCATTGCCTCCGTCGATGCAGCGGCCGGCCAGGAAGCGAAGCGCCGCATCGAAGAGCTGACCGCTTCAGTCGAAGTCGGTAAAATTTATGACGGCGTCGTGCTGAAATTGCTGGACTTCGGCGCCATCGTACAGGTGATACCAGGCAAAGATGGTTTGCTGCACATCAGCCAGATTGCCAATGAGCGCGTCAATGCAGTTGCCGATTATCTGAAAGAGGGACAGCAAGTGCGTGTCAAGGTGCTGGAGGCCGATGACCGGGGTCGCCTGAAATTGTCGATGAAGGCAGCCGCGGCAGAAAGTAATACGGAAACTGCGCAATAACGGTGCCAAGCCCGCCTGATTGGATGGCGGGCTTGTGCCGTGGCAGGAAATACGCGAAAACATGCTTTTCGCAGGGTCGTGTATTTGTGCTGGTTACTTGTTTTCTATCACTTGCGCGGTTTCCAGCGGAAATCCGATAGTGCTTGCACCACCTGCTTCAAACCATCCATTCCCTCAGTGCGAACGCCACCACGTTCTGGCTAGCCGCGTTCATAACGATAGGTCCCTCTCCACGCACAACCCTGTTTTCAGCTCTTGCATTTTGGGGAGTATCAAGAAAAACATGGCAATATGCGTAATGAAAATGGTGCTATTTAAAAATACACCACCGTGTATTTGAATGGCCCTTATCCGGCAAGGAAAGGTATGCCATATGCTTTCAACAGGATTTTTGCTGGCGGGTCGCATGGAACTGGTAAGCATTCCGGCTGCCATGCTTGACGTAGTACATCGCATCATCGGCATTCTTCAATAATGCCTGCGCATTACAGCCGTCGTCGGGAAAGATGCTAATGCCGATACTGGCGCTCAATTGACATGTATTGCCGCCGATTTGCACAGGGCGTGCTGCTTCTTCCAGAAGCTTTTGTGCTACGTCCGCGGCATGGCGTCCATCCTCCAGATCCTCGATCAGGACATAGAATTCGTCGCCGCCCATTCGCGCGATCTTGTCGCACTGCCTCACGCAGTGACGAAAACGCATCGCAACTTCCTGCAATACCTGATCTCCCGCTTCGTGTCCGTAGGTGTCGTTGATTTCCTTGAATTTGTCGAGATCAAGGAAAAATACCGCGAACTTTTTCAAGTGGCGTTGTGCATTACGCAATGCGAGATCGAGAAATTCCTGGAACAGGAAACGATTCGGCAGGCAAGTCAATCCATCGTAGTGCGCCAGGTAACGAATCCGTTCTTCCGAGGCACGGCTGTCGATGGCAATGCCAGCGAGATTTGCGCAGATGTCGAACAGCCTTAGCTCATTGGCCGCAGGTGTTGTCGCTTCATGAAAATATAGCGCGATTGTGCCGAGCGACGTGCGGTTTTTGCCGATGATCGGCCATGATGAGCAGGCTTTGAAGCCATGCTGCAGCGCCGTTTCGCGACAATCCGCCCATAGCGGATCGCTTGCGATATCAGTAACAATCACCGGCTTGGCACGCAGCACTGCAGTGCTGCATGAGCCGTGTGATGCCGCCACCGGCAAGCCGTCGATTGTACGCCGGTACCCATCCGGCAAGCCTGGCGCGGCGCCAGTGCACAGTCTCGCGCCGTTTGGATCGAGTAACTGTATCGCACAAGATGCGCGGCCTGATTGTGCTTCGATGAAAAGGGCAATCTCGTTCAGTATGTCGGAAAGCCCTGCGCCGGTAGCGACCATATTCAGAATTCGATGTTGACCTGCCTGTACTTCTTCATCGCGTTTGCGCACCGTGATATCACGTATGAACGCAGTAAAGATTCGGTTGCCGTGGACATTGATCGGTACGATCGCCAGTTCGACCGGAAACAGCGAGCCGTTGGCATGCATGGCATTCAACTCGATTCGTCGATTCAGGATGGCGCTCTCGCCGGTTGCCAGGAACTGTGCCATGTCTTGCTGACACTGGCCACGCCACTCGGGCGGGATGATGATATCGACGAATTTCCTGCCCGTGATATCCGCGCTGCGATAGCCAAAGGTCGATTCGGCAGCCTGATTGACATGGATGATTTCTCCTTCCGGGTTGAGGGAGATAATGCAGTCAAGCGCGGCGGTGAGAATCGCGTTTTTGAACTGCTCGCTCTTGATGAGCGTTTTTTCCATTGCTTCTCGCTGCGCTTCGCGCTCATGGTTATTGAGTGCGAGCGAAATATCCATCATCAGCTCCTCCAGCAGAGGCATATGGGAATCATCGAAAAAATTCTTTTCCGGTATGTAAAGGCTGAGAACGCCGCGTATCCGCCTCGATTGCTGGAAAGGGATACAGGCAATTGAATGGTAGTGCGCGTGTGCTACGGCTTCACGCGTAATTGATGAGGGCGGTGCATTGAAAGGCATGTTGCATGTAATGATGCGATTTTCCCGGATCGCTGCGCTGATCGCCCCGTCGATCTCCAGGCAAGCGGCATCATCCGGAACAAGCGGCTCTTTAAGAAGGATATTCGCGCTATTGCCATGCGTTGCTACCGGTTTTGGCTGACCGGCGACTTGATCAAGCAGGCTGACCCATGCCATGTGGAAGCGGCCATGTTCGACCGCGATACGGCAAATTTCCTGAAAGAGCGCATCCTGCTGACTAATCCGCACGATTGCCTGGTTGGTATAGCTTAATACGGCATGGAGATTGCGCAGCCGGGCAATTTTCTCTTCAGCCTGTTTCCGCTCGTCGATATCGGACAAGGTACCTACCATGCGAAGCGCGCGCCCCTCATGATCGCGCACCACGATCTTGCCGCCAATATCCATCCAGCGCCATTCACGTAACGTGTTTTTCAGCCGAATTTCCACCCTATGTCCGGCATCATCGTTATCGTGACTATTTTTCAGCACATCATGCAGGTGCCTGCGAAAATTCGCCTTGTCATCCTCATGCATGAGGGCAAACAGATCGCTCGATTTCCAGATTTTGGCCGTGTCTATCGATACATCTTCGAGGCTGCTGGCAAATGTGCTATGAAAATAGAGCTCATCTTCTGGAATGAGCCACTCGAAAGCCAACTGATGTGCACTTTGAAGCGCCTGGCTAAGACATTCATTAATCACGAGTAAATTTTGTGGATGACATTTCTTTCTCGTGATTCCAAATATTTCTAGTGGAACGTTCATCTGCATCCCAAAGCCTGGTAAATCAAATCGGGTTAAATTGCTGAAATACGGCTAATTTCTTTTTGGAAATTAGTTTTTATAATTAGTTCCTGACAGCATGAATTGGTTACATTTTTGAAACAATCTGGATCCAAAATGCTCTTCGGATCTGCATAAAAATCCATACGGATATGTCGAACGGCATCTCCGTATGGATTTTTGAACCAGGGATTTCGCATATAAATAACTTAACGCGACTGCGCGTCATCATATTGCGTGTCGTCAATATTCCATGCGTCAGAACAAGGCTTGTTACCGCTTCGTGAAGGCATATCAATGCATATCATTTCGCCGTAGTGCGTGGCCCGTAATCTCTGGCCGATCATAAGCATGGGCACGGCGCCATTTCGGCATCGTGTCGTACAATGTATTTTTATGGGTATGAGACTTGAACCATGCGCGCTATCGAAATTACGCAACCCGGCCCGCCGGATGTACTGAAAATGTGCGAACGTCCTGTTCCGGCATTCAAGGCCGGCGAAGTATTGATCCGTGTCCATGCTGCCGGCATCAACAGGCCCGATGTCATTCAGCGCATGGGACATTATCCCGTGCCACCCGGTGCATCGGATCTGCCAGGACTGGAGGTTGCCGGCGAAATTGTCGATGGGGACTTGTCCAATACCGGATTCACGAAAGGCGATCTGGTCTGCGCGCTGGTGCAAGGCGGTGGGTATGCAGAGTACTGCACTGCACCTGTTATGCAATGCCTGCCGGTACCGAAAGGCTTGACTACCCTGGAAGCCGCTTCGCTGCCAGAAACCTTTTTTACCGTATGGAGCAATGTGTTCGATCGAGCCCGGTTGCAAGGACAAGAGACGCTGTTAGTGCACGGCGGCACATCCGGCATCGGCGTCACAGCGATTCAGATTGCCGTCGCGCTTGGACATCGTGTATTCGCTACGGCGGGCTCGGAAGAAAAATGCCGTACATGTGAAGCATTGGGCGCGGAAAAAGGCATCAACTATCGCACCCAGGATTTTGTTGAAGCCATCAAAGCCGCCACTGACAATAAGGGCGTCGATGTCATTCTGGACATGGTCGGCGGCGATTACGTGACGCGAGAAATCAATTGCCTGGCCGATGATGGAAGGGTGGCAATCATTGCTTTGCTCGGAGGAATGAAAAGTGTAATTGACCTCGGTCAACTCCTGCGTCGGCGTTTGACGATTACCGGTTCGACATTGCGCCCGCGATCCGTCGAATTCAAGGCCGCTATTGCAGCGAACCTGCGCGAGCGCGTCTGGCCATTACTAGAATCCGGTCAGGTAAAACCCATTATTTGCCAGGTTTTTCCATTGGAACAGGCAATACAGGCGCATATGCTAATGGAAAGTAGTACCCATATCGGAAAAATCATATTTAAAGTCACATAAACACGGCACGCGGATTTTTTCGCAGATCGTATATTCGCTAAAAAATTCAGCCTGGATTGTCGTCTGCCGTGTTCAAAGTAACTTCAGCATTTCCCGCAGCATGCGTCATTGGGCTCACAGTTTGACCGTCCTTGCTGCGGCGCGCTAAAATGATAGGTTATCGTTATTTTTGAGCAAATATATGCGCCGCAAACTCGTCGTTGGTAATTGGAAAATGAACGGTACTCTTGCTGCCAATACTGCGCTATTGAGAGAAATTAAAGTTGGACTCGGACAGCCTGGATGCGGCGTTGCGGTATGCGTACCGACGCCGTATCTGGCGCAATGCCAGGCTGAACTTGGCGACAGTGTCATGGCTTGGGGCGCGCAGGATTTATCGGTGCATGAATCAGGTGCCTATACTGGCGAAGTGTCCGCAACGATGCTGCTTGATTTTGGCTGCAAATATGTCATTGTCGGCCACTCCGAGCGCCGGGCCTATCACGCTGAAAGCGATGTGCTGGTTGCGAAGAAAGCAGTGCGAGCGCTAACGGCTGGACTGGTTCCGATCGTCTGCATCGGCGAGACGCTGGAAGAAAGGGAATCAGGCAGGACCGATGCAGTGGTCGGACGGCAGATCGATGCGGTGCTGGCAGCGATTGATGCACGTAATCTCGCGCAGATCGTGATTGCTTATGAACCAGTTTGGGCAATTGGGACTGGCAAGACGGCCACTCCGCAAATGGCGCAGGAGGTGCATGTATTGATCCGTGCAAGACTAGCGGAAAAAAATGCCGCCTCGGCCAGTGGCATGCAGATTTTGTACGGCGGAAGCATGAAGCCGGATAATGCAAAAGAATTACTGGCAATGCCTGATATCGACGGCGGGTTGATCGGCGGTGCAGCGCTGAAAGCCGCGGATTTTCTAGCGATTGTCCGCGCCGCACAAGCATTCGCATAGTCGCATTCCTCATCGAGGAATTAACCTGAAACTGGAAAAAATTCATGAACACACTACACACCATCATCATCGTTATCCAAGTACTGTCGGCATTGGCTATTATCGGCCTTGTGCTGGTTCAGCATGGCAAAGGTGCTGATATGGGCGCCGCTTTTGGCTCAGGCGCATCGGGCAGCCTGTTTGGCGCAACCGGATCTTCCAACTTCTTGTCAAAATCAACTGCGCTGGCGGCGGCAGTATTTTTTGTTGCGACACTGGTACTTGCTCTTCTGGGTGGAAGACAATCGCCTGCTACGGGAGGTGTCATGGATAATCTACCGATTGCGCCTGCCACGAGTTCAACGGCTGCTCCTGCAGTACCGGCTGCGCCGGCGGCCAGCAATGCGCCTGCCCCTGCTCCGGCAGTGAATACGGAAGGACATCCTGCGCCGGCGGCACCTGCCAAGCCTGCAGACCAGTCAAGCCAGATTCCGAAATAGGCTTTGCAATCAGTGTGAATCTTTTGTCCAAGTGCAATTGTGCATTGAACAAAGAGCCTAAATCAGGTTAAAATGACGGACTAGGCCGACGTGGTGAAATTGGTAGACACGCTATCTTGAGGGGGTAGTGGCGAAAGCTGTGCGAGTTCGAGTCTCGCCGTCGGCACCAGCGAAAAAACAAGGCCAGCAAGGGGCATGCCTGAGCTGGCTTTTTGTCGAGGGGTTGCCGTTTGATTTGGCAAATCTGTAAGCAAATCATTCAACCTGCTGTTCAATACATCACATAATGCACTCAATCGTGAACCTCGAAAATTATTTTCCAGTATTGCTCTTCATTCTTGTCGGCATTGGCGTCGGTGTCGTTCCCCAGGTATTGGGTCGAATCATGGCGCCATTCAGGCCCGATCCGGAAAAGCTCTCGCCTTACGAGTGCGGTTTCGAGGCATTTGAAGATGCGCGCATGAAATTCGATGTGCGCTATTACCTGATAGCCATTCTTTTTATTTTGTTCGATCTGGAAACTGCTTTCTTCTTTCCATGGGGCGTTGCGATGCGCGACCTTGGTTGGGCGGGTTTCGTGACGATGCTGGTGTTTATTGCCGAATTCGTGGTCGGATTCTGGTACATCTGGAAGAAAGGTGCCCTGGATTGGGAGTAAATCATGTCAATTGAAGGCGTATTGAACGAAGGCTTTATCACCACTCAGGCGGACAAGATAATCAACTGGGCGAGAACGGGATCAATGTATCCAATGACGTTCGGCCTGGCTTGCTGTGCTGTGGAAATGATGCACGCCGGCGCATCGCGCTACGATCTGGATCGCTTCGGCGTCATGTTTCGTGCGTCACCGCGGCAATCCGATGTGATGATTGTTGCTGGCACGCTATGTAACAAGATGGCGCCGGCATTGCGCAAGGTATATGACCAGATGGCTGAGCCGCGCTGGGTGATTTCAATGGGATCGTGTGCCAATGGTGGTGGTTATTACCATTATTCCTATTCCGTTGTGCGCGGTTGCGATCGTATCGTGCCGGTTGACGTATATGTCCCGGGTTGTCCGCCGACAGCGGAAGCGCTGATGTATGGCATTTTGCAATTGCAGAACAAGATCAAGCGTACGAATACGATTGCGCGCTAAGAGGGCTGTTTAAAAAACATGACGACCAAACTGGAAATCCTCGAAGCTGCTTTGCGTAATGCGCTGAGTGACAATATTCAAGAGCTGACGGTTGCGCTGGGCGAAATCACGATGGTGGTGGCTGCCTCGGACTATTTGTCGGTGATGCGTACGTTGCGTGACCGTGCCGACCTGCGTTTTGAAGAATTGATCGATTTGTGCGGCATCGACTGTTCGACTTATGGCGACGGCACATGGGAAGGGCCGCGATTCGCCGTGGTTTCCCATCTGTTATCCGTCGAGCATAACTGGCGACTGCGTGTTCGTGTTTTTACACCCGACGATGACATGCCGGTAGTGGCTTCGATTACTGAAATCTGGCCGTCCGCCAACTGGTATGAGCGCGAAGCTTTTGACTTTTTCGGCATTCTCTTTGATGGTCACAATGATTTGCGTCGCATTTTGACTGACTACGGATTTATCGGACATCCCTTCCGCAAGGATTTTCCGGTGTCAGGTTACGTTGAAATGCGTTACGACCCCGAGCAAAAACGCGTGATTTATCAACCCGTGACAATCGAGCCGCGCGAAATCACGCCACGTGTGATTCGCGAAGAACAATACGGAATCAAATAATGGCTGAGATCAAGAATTACACTCTCAACTTCGGTCCGCAGCATCCGGCGGCACACGGCGTGTTGCGGCTCGTGCTCGAACTGGATGGCGAAGTGGTGCAGCGTGCCGACCCGCACATCGGGTTGCTGCATCGTGCGACCGAGAAGCTGGCAGAGCAGAAGACTTTCCTGCAGTCCGTGCCGTATATGGATCGGCTCGACTATGTGTCGATGATGTGCAATGAGCACGCGTATGTGATGGCGATTGAAAAACTGCTCGGAATCGAAGTGCCGTTACGCGCACAATATATCCGTGTCATGTTTGACGAGATCACGCGCTTGCTGAATCATTTGCTATGGATCGGTGCGCACGGGCTGGACGTTGGTGCGATGGCGGTATTCCTGTACGCATTCCGTGAGCGTGAAGACCTGATGGATTGCTATGAGGCGGTTTCGGGTGCGCGCATGCATGCCGCATACTATCGCCCAGGCGGCGTCTATCGCGATTTGCCGGACGCGATGCCGCAGCATAAACCTTCGATACTGCGCAGCGAAAAGGCGATCAGGCAGCTGAATGAAAACCGTCAGGGCTCGTTGTTGGATTTCATCGAAGATTTCACCAATCGGTTCCCGACGTATGTCGATGAATACGAAACCCTACTGACCGATAATCGGATCTGGAAGCAGCGTCTGGTGGGTGTTGGCGTCGTGTCGCCGGAGCGTGCGAAAGCAATGGGTTTCACGGGGCCGATGCTGCGCGGTTCGGGCATCGAATGGGATTTGCGCAAGAATCAGCCTTACGAAGTCTACGATTTGCTGGATTTCGATATTCCGGTTGGGACCAATGGCGATAGCTATGATCGCTATCTGGTACGCATTGAAGAAATGCGTCAGTCGAACCGCATCATCAAGCAGTGCGTTGAATGGCTGCGGAATAATCCCGGCCCGGTGATTATCGACAACCACAAGATTGCGCCACCGTCCCGGGTTGACATGAAGTCCAACATGGAAGAATTGATTCATCACTTCAAGCTGTTTACTGAAGGTTTCCACGTGCCGGCAGGTGAAGTGTATTCCGCAATCGAACATCCAAAAGGCGAGTTTGGCATTTACCTTGTTTCAGACGGGGCGAACAAACCTTACCGCATGAAGATCCGCGCGCCTGGTTTTGCGCACTTGCAGGGATTGGATGAAATGGCCAAAGGACACATGATTGCAGACGTCGTGACCATTATCGGCACGCAGGATATCGTGTTTGGCGAGATTGACCGTTGAGGCAGAAATAATGCTGTTATCAGAACAATCGTACAAGAAAATCGATCGCGAAATCGCGAAGTTTCCAGCGGATCAAAAGCAATCCGCTGTGATGGCAGCGCTTGCCATCGCGCAAGATGAGAAAAGCTGGCTGTCGCCGGAGGTGATGCAGGAAGTCGCCGATTATCTTGGCATGCCCGCTATTGCCGTGCAGGAAGTTGCGACGTTCTACAACATGTACAACACCAAGCCAGTCGGCAAGCACAAGATTTCGGTGTGCACCAATCTACCCTGCGTCTTGTCTGGCGGTGACCGCGCAGCGCATTATCTCAAGGACAAGCTCGGAATTGATTTCAAGGAAACGACACCTGATGGCCAGTTTACGCTGATCGAAGGTGAATGCATGGGCGCTTGCGGCGATGCGCCGGTCATGCTGGTCAATAACAAGCGCATGTGCAGCCATATGTCGAACGACCAGATCGATGCGCTGGTGGAGGAACTGAAGAAATGACCTGTCTGCATGATCGTCATATCAATCCGCTCATTCTTGCCGGCCTGGATGGCAAGAACTGGCATCTGGCCGATTATGTCAAGCGCGGCGGCTATGAAGCGCTCAAGCGCATCCTGAACGAAAAGATCACGCCCGAACAGGTGATTGCGGAGCTCAAGACATCGTCCCTGCGTGGTCGTGGCGGTGCGGGCTTTCCGACTGGCCTGAAATGGAGCTTCATGCCGCGTCAGTTTCCGGGCCAGAAATACCTGGTCTGCAATACCGACGAAGGCGAGCCTGGCACATTCAAGGATCGCGACATCATCCGCTACAATCCGCATGCACTGATCGAAGGCATGGCAATCGGTGCGTATGCAATGGGAATCACCGTCGGCTACAACTATATTCACGGTGAAATCTGGGCTGAATACGAACGCTTTGAAGAGGCACTGGAAGAAGCGCGCGCCGCCGGCTTTCTTGGTGACAGGATCATGGGCAGCGACTTCAATTTCCAGTTGCACGCGTTCCATGGTCACGGTGCATACATCTGTGGCGAGGAAACGGCACTGCTCGAATCGCTGGAGGGCAAAAAAGGCCAGCCGCGCTTCAAGCCGCCATTTCCGGCCAGTTTCGGCCTGTATGGCAAGCCGACCACGATCAACAATACCGAAACGTTTGCCGCAGTGCCGTTCATCTTTCGCATGGGCGGCGAGGCATACGCACAGATTGGCAAACCGAACAACGGCGGCACCAAGATTTTTTCGATATCCGGCGATGTCACAAGGCCGGGCAATTACGAAGTGCCGCTCGGAACGCCGTTTGCAAAGCTGATGGAGCTGGCAGGCGGCATGCGCGATGGCAAAAAAATCAAGGCCGTCATTCCTGGCGGTTCATCGGCGCCGGTAGTGCTCGGCGACGTCATGATGGCGACCGATCTGGATTACGACTCCATTGCGAAAGCCGGTTCGATGCTGGGCTCCGGCGCGGTCATCGTGATGGATGAAACACGTTGCATGGTCAAATCGCTGCTGCGTCTGTCGTATTTCTACTTTGAAGAGTCGTGCGGCCAATGCACGCCGTGCCGCGAAGGCACCGGCTGGATGTATCGCATGGTGCATCGGATCGAGCATGGCCAGGGCCGTGCAGACGATCTCGATATGCTGAATTCGATCGCCGACAATATTCAGGGACGCACGATTTGTGCGTTGGGCGATGCTGCGGCAATGCCGGTCCGGGCAATGATCAAGAATTTCCGCGAAGAATTTGAATACCACATCGTGCATAAACATTGCATGGTGCCGGCGTACATATAGGAAGTCCCTCCCCCTTCAAGGGGAAATTAGGAAGGGGATGGGTTTTTAAAAGCGCCACAGAAACCCATCCCCACCCCCGGCCCTCCCTTGAAGTGGAGGGAGTTGGAGTGAGAACCAAGGTCATGATCGAAATTGAAATAGACGGCAAAAAAGTTGAAGTGCAAGAGGGCAGCATGGTAATGGATGCTGCCAACAAGCTTGGCACCTACATACCGCATTTTTGCTATCACAAAAAATTGTCCATTGCGGCTAACTGCCGCATGTGCCTGGTCGAGGTGGAAAAAGCGCCGAAGCCGCTGCCGGCATGCGCAACGCCGGTCAGCCCCGGCATGGTGGTACGCTCCAACAGCGGCAAAGCGGTACAGGCGCAAAAAGGCGTGATGGAATTTTTGCTGATCAATCATCCACTCGATTGCCCGATCTGCGACCAGGGTGGGGAGTGCCAGTTGCAGGATCTGGCGGTCGGCTATGGCGCCTCTTCCTCGCGCTATGAGGAAGAAAAGCGCGTTGTCACGCCCAAAGATGCCGGACCGCTGATCTCCATGAAGGAAATGAGCCGCTGCATTCACTGCACCCGTTGCGTACGTTTCGGGCAGGAGATTGCCGGCGTGATGGAATTCGGCATGCTGAATCGCGGCGAACATGCCGAAATTACGTCTTTTGTCGGCAAGACCGTCGATTCTGAATTGTCGGGAAACATGATCGATCTGTGCCCGGTTGGCGCACTTACGTCGAAGCCGTTCCGCTATCGCGCACGCAACTGGGAGCTGTCGCGTCGCAAGTCCGTCAGTCCGCACGATAGTCTGGGCAGCAATCTTATCGTGCAGGTCAAGGGCGGCCAGGTCATGCGCGTTTTGCCGCTCGAGAACGAGACAATCAATGAATGCTGGATATCGGATCGGGATCGTTTTTCCTACGAAGGTCTGAATAACGATAATCGCCTGACCAAGCCGATGATCAAGCAGGGTGATCAATGGCATGACACCGACTGGCAAACCGCACTGGAATATATCGTGCACGGCCTGAATAATATCAGGCACGAGCATGGAGCCGATGCAATCGCAGCCCTTGCCGCACCATATTCAACCGTGGAAGAGCTGTCGCTTTTGCAAAAGCTGATGCGCGGACTCGGTTCGGACAACGTGGATTTTCGCCTGCGCCAGTCAGACTTTGCGCTGGATGGTCAAATCACGCCATGGCTGGGAATGCCCATCACCGAGTTTGATACGCTGAAACATGTATTCGTCATCGGCTCTTTCCTGCGCAAGGACCATCCGCTGCTGGCAGCACGTTTGCGTCAGGCGGTAAAGCACGGCGCCAAGGTCAGCATTCTGCATGCAACCGATGATGATCTCCTGATGCCGGTAGCTACCAAGATCATCAAGGCGCCATCTGCCTGGACTTCTGTTCTTGCGGAAGTTGTCATGGCGGTTGCCCGGGCCAAGGGTATTGCCGCACCAGCCGGATTCGACAATGTGCATGCCTCCCCCGAGGCACAGCGCATCGCTGCCGATCTGCTGACTGGAGAGCGTGCTGCGATCATGCTGGGTAACGCCGCTTCGCAACACCCGCAGGCATCGCAATTGCACGCCGCAGCGCAATGGATTGCGCAAGCCACCGGCGCCACGCTCGGCTATCTGACCGAGGCTGCAAATACCGTGGGCGGCTATCTGGCGAATGCGGTTCCCGGTCAGGGAGCGAATGCGCTGCAGGCTTTTGCAGAGCCGCGCAAGGCATATCTCTTGTTCAATGCAGAACCGAAGCTCGACAGCTTCGATCCGCAAGCGGCCCGTAGCGCGCTGGATCAGGCGGACATGGTTGTAGTCATGTCGGCATTCAGGCAGGGAACGGATTATGCGGATGTGCTGTTACCGATTGCGCCATTTTCCGAAACGTCAGGCACTTTTGTGAATTGCGAGGGACGTGCACAGAGCTTTAATGGCGCAGTGAAGCCTTTGGGTGAGACCCGACCTGGCTGGAAGGTCTTGCGCGTGTTGGGAAATCTGCTTGGCCTGTCTGGCTTTGACTACGAAACATCGGAAGCGATCCGGAATGAAGTCCTGGATGCCGCGAACCAGACTGCGCAGCTGAACAATTTTGCCAATGCGCAGCCGCAAGCCGCAGTCCCCGGCATGGATGCCGAGGCACAGCTGGAGCGTGTAGCGGATGTGCCGATCTATTTTACCGATTCGATTGTGCGTCGATCCGAACCACTGCAGCAGACCAATGATGCAAAGTTTCCGAAAGCGTGGCTATCATCGGCGTGGGCGCAAAAGCTTGGTGTAGCCGAGGATGATTCCGTGCTGGTCAGACAAGGGGATGGCAGCGCGATACTCACAGCAGGCATTGACAGCCGGCTTCCGGCCAATGTGGCCCGCATCGCTGCGGCGCATTTATCCACCAGTACGCTGGGCGGGATGTTCGGCCCGATCACCGTGGAGAAAGCGTGATGGATCAAATGCTCGCGACAGTACATGCCACAGGCCAGGGATGGTTCGGATACTTCTGGCCATTAATCTGGAATCTGGTAAAAATCGTTGCCGTAACCCTGCCGCTCATGGGCTGCGTAGCCTATCTAACGCTATGGGAACGGAAAGTAATCGGGTGGATGCACATTCGTCTTGGGCCGAATCGCGTGGGACCGGCAGGCTTGTTGCAGCCGATTGCCGATGCCTTGAAATTGCTGTTCAAGGAAATCGTTGTTCCTGCAAAAGCGAACAAGGCGTTATTCCTGATTGCGCCAATTATGACAATCATGCCGGCGTTGGCTGCATGGGCAGTGGTTCCTTTCGGACCGGAAGTCGTCCTGGCTGATGTCAATGCCGGATTGCTGCTAGTGATGGCCATTACATCGATGGAAGTTTACGGCATCATTATCGCAGGATGGGCATCGAACTCGAAATATTCGTTCCTCGGTGCCATGCGCGCCTCGGCGCAGATGGTATCTTATGAAATTGCAATGGGCTTTGTGCTGGTGATCGTGCTGATGGTATCCGGCAGCCTTAACTTTACTGACATCGTAATGGCGCAGGCCAAGGGCCATTTCGCAGGAATGGGACTGAATTTCCTGTCCTGGAACTGGCTGCCGCTGCTGCCGGTGTTTGTCATATACGTGATTGCCGGCATTGCCGAAACCAACCGTCATCCATTCGACGTTGTGGAAGGCGAATCGGAAATCGTGGCAGGTCATATGGTGGAATATTCAGGCATGTCGTTCGCGATGTTCTTCCTTGCCGAATACGCAAACATGATCCTGATTTCAATCCTGGCATCGCTGATGTTCCTGGGCGGCTGGGCTTCGCCGGTTGCATTCCTCGACTGGATTCCAGGCTGGATCTGGCTCGGAATCAAGACACTGTTTATCGTGACGTTGTTCATCTGGGGACGCGCTTCGTTTCCACGTTACCGGTACGACCAGATCATGCGCCTCGGCTGGAAAATATTCATTCCATTGACGCTTGCTTATCTGGTGATCGTAGCCGCATGGATGCAGACATCGTGGAATATCTGGAAATAATTGCGAAATAGAGTAAAAGCGAAGCGATACTCTGTTGCGAACAAGTTAGGAAAAGGCTGGTTGCAAATGGAAGCCATTAAAGATTTCTTCGGCAGTTTGATGCTGCGCGAATTGTTCAAAGGGTTGGCGTTAACAGGTCGTTACATGTTTTCGCGCAAGATCACGATTCTGTACCCGGAAGAAAAAACGCCTATGTCGCCGCGTTTTCGCGGGCTGCATGCGTTGCGCCGCTATCCGAATGGAGAAGAGCGCTGCATCGCGTGCAAGCTGTGTGAAGCGGTATGTCCGGCGATGGCCATTACGATCGAGTCCGAACAGCGCGAAGATGGCAGTCGTCGCACGACTCGTTACGACATCGATCTGACCAAATGCATTTTTTGCGGCTTTTGCGAAGAGTCGTGCCCGGTTGATTCGATTGTGGAAACCCATATTCTGGAATACCACGGCGAAAAACGCGGCGATTTGTATTACACGAAGGATATGCTGTTGGCGGTCGGTGATCGTTATGAGAAGGAAATTGCCGCCAACCGCGCAACCGATGCTCCATATCGTTAATGAAATGAGCGGTGGACGGAGACTTCAGCTGCCGGTCTCCATTGTGCAATGAACTTGATATGTTGCGGATAAGGCATTACTGTGTCACGCGCTGTTTCGCAACACATTTGACTGGCTCGCATTGAGCGGATATTTTTGGCCCATTATGGAATTTAAAACTGCATTGTTCTACGCGTTCTCGGTGATTCTGGTATTTGCCGCAACGCGCGTCATCACGGATCGCAATCCGGTGCACGCCGCATTGTTTCTGGTGCTGTCGTTTTTTTCAGCGGCGGCAATCTGGATGTTGTTAAAGGCGGAGTTTCTTGCCATTGTCCTGGTGCTGGTGTACGTCGGTGCAGTCATGGTGCTGTTCCTGTTCGTGGTAATGATGCTGGATATCAATATCGGCAAGATGCGCGAAGGCTTCTGGGGATATTTCCCGCTGGCTGTCACGATCGGCGTGGTGATTGTGCTGGAAATGGCGGCGGTGCTGATGCGCGGCTTCTTGACGATCGATACACAGGTGCCGGCAGCATCGGCCAACATCGGCAATACGAAGGAATTGGGCAAGCTGATTTATACGCAATATGTCTATGCGTTTGAAATTGCCGCCGTGGTGCTTCTGGTTGCCATTGTCGCAGCGGTTGCGTTGACGCTGCGTCGTCGCAAGGATACCAAGAATTTTGCGCCATCGGATGCGGTCAAGGTGAAGGCAAGCGACCGCCTGCGGATCGTAAAAATGAAAGCGCAGTCCGAGCGTCCATCCGATGCCGCGAATCCGAAACCGGCCGCCGTCAATGCGGCAGAACAAAAATAAGGGAGAGAGCACGTGGCTTTATCGCTGGCACACTACCTGATTCTCGGCGCGATTCTGTTCGCGATTTCGATAGTCGGTATTTTCTTGAACCGTAAAAATATCATCGTGCTGTTGATGGCAATCGAGCTGATGCTGCTGGCCGTCAACATGAATTTCATCGCTTTTTCCTATTACCTTGGTGATGCGGCAGGACAGATTTTCGTATTTTTCATCCTGACTGTGGCTGCCGCGGAATCCGCGATCGGCCTCGCTATCCTGGTCGTGCTATTCCGGAATCTGGACACGATCAATGTGGAAGATCTCGACAGCCTCAAGGGTTGATGAGTTGACAGGATCGGAAATTCAAGGATTGTGGAGCAGGGTTGCAAGGCGCCACGGCGCATCGCGTGACTCTGTTTCCAACAAGCCAGGCATGAGTTGCGCGTAACAGCACTCTGACCGACAAATTGGAATACGGGCCAAAGCAAGCGCAACGGTGCTTTGCGTCTGATTGATTGAGAAATGCGGGGCAAAGTGCAGCGAAGGCGGCGCCTTGTCCTCAACTAAAAAACGAAATAAGGTTCATTATGGCGGGGCAACTCAACCCTAACCTTCTTCTGGCGGTGCCTCTGGCGCCTCTTGCAGGGTCTGCAATCGCGGGTCTGTTCGGTACCAAATTTTTCGGCAACCAGGTCGGCCGTGCAACGTCGCACACCGTGACGATACTGGGCGTGCTGGTTGCATTCATCATCTCGTTCCAGACGCTGCTCGCGGTGATGGATGGCGCAACGTATAACGGTACGCTGTATACCTGGATGACGGTTGCCGGAATCAAGCTTGAAGTCGGGTTCCTGATCGACAGCCTGACCGCGATGATGATGTGCGTGGTGACTTTCGTGTCGCTGATGGTGCATATCTACACGATCGGCTATATGAAGGACGATGAAGGCTACAACCGCTTCTTCTCCTATATTTCGCTGTTCACCTTCTCGATGCTGATGCTGGTAATGAGCAACAACTTCCTGCAACTGTTCTTCGGCTGGGAAGCGGTGGGTCTGGTTTCTTACCTGCTGATCGGTTTTTGGTACACCCGTCCGACTGCGATTTTCGCGAACATGAAGGCTTTCCTGGTGAACCGCGTCGGCGATTTTGGCTTCATTCTCGGAATCGGCCTGTTGCTGGCTTATGCCGGATCGATGAATTACTCGGACGTATTCGCAAACAGGGAAGCGCTGGCAAAATTGGTATTCCCGGGTACCGACTGGATGTTGTTGACAGTCGCCTGCATTTGCCTGTTCATCGGTGCGATGGGTAAATCCGCACAATTCCCTCTGCATGTCTGGCTGCCGGATTCCATGGAAGGTCCGACGCCGATCTCGGCGCTGATTCACGCGGCAACCATGGTAACCGCCGGTATTTTCATGGTGGCGCGCATGTCGCCGCTATTCGAACTGTCGGATACGGCGCTGTCATTCGTACTCGTGATTGGCGCAATCACCGCACTGTTCATGGGCTTTCTCGGCATCATCCAGAACGATATCAAGCGCGTGGTTGCGTATTCCACACTGTCGCAGCTGGGATACATGACGGTCGCGCTCGGCGCTTCCGCCTATTCGGTCGCGGTATTCCACCTGATGACGCACGCTTTCTTCAAGGCGCTGCTGTTCCTCGGTGCCGGTGCAGTCATCATCGGCATGCATCACGACCAGGACATCCGCAACATGGGCGGCTTGCGCAAATACATGCCGATCACCTGGCTTACATCGCTGCTCGGTTCGCTCGCATTGATCGGCACGCCGTTTTTCTCGGGGTTCTATTCGAAAGACAGCATTATCGAAGCAGTGCATAACACGCATCTCGCCGGTGCCGGTTTCGCCAATTTCGCGGTGCTGGCAGGCGTGTTCGTGACGGCGTTCTATTCGTTCCGCATGTATTTCCTGGTGTTCCACGGCGAAGAGCGCTTCGGCAAGGCGCATGACGGCCATGGACACGACGATCACCATGACGATGCGCATCATCATGGCCTTGCGCCAGGCCAGAAGCCGCATGAGGCACCATGGGTGGTGACTCTGCCGCTGATCCTGCTGGCGATTCCTTCCGTACTGATCGGTTTCGTGACGATCGGACCGATGTTGTATGGCGACTTCTTCAAGGGCGTGATTTTCATTGGCGAGTCGCATCGCGCAATGGAGGAGCTGGCCAGCGAATTCCACGGCGCCGCCGCCATGGGTATCCATGCGTTCACGTCGCTGCCTTTCGGGCTGGCGCTGGCCGGCGTGGTATCGGCTTACTACTGCTATATGGTCAATCGCAAAGTACCGGACTGGTTCTATGGCAAATTCCATGCAATTTATACGCTGCTCGATAACAAGTACTACATGGACAAGTTCAACGACATCGTGTTTGCCGGTGGCGCACGGGTTCTGGGCGGTGGCTTGTGGAATGTCGGTGACAAGAATCTGATTGACGGGCTCATTGTCAACGGCAGCGCAAAAGTGGTCGGCTGGTTCTCCTCGATCATCCGTCATTTTCAGACTGGATATATCTATCACTATGCATTCGTGATGATTCTCGGCGTGCTGGGTTTCCTGGTTTATTTCATGCCGTTCCCGTTTGCAAAATAAGCTGACGAGATAAAGCGAATTTCAAAAAATACGAGAAAAGCCAAGCGCAGCAGCGTTCTGTCCCAACAAAATATAAATCATGATGCAGTCAACTTTTCCTCTCTTGAGTCTCGCGATCTGGTGTCCGATCGTATTTGGCCTACTGGTTCTGGCGCTAGGCCGCGATAGCAACCCCGGCCTTGTACGTGGCCTTTCGCTAGTCGGCTCGATCGTCAGCTTTCTTGTCACGCTGCCTCTGATACAAAATTTCAACAACCAAGCGCATGGCATGCAGTTTGTCGAAAAATCGACATGGATAGAACGTTTCAATATCAATTACTACCTCGGGATCGACGGCATTTCGATATGGTTCGTATTGCTGACCGCATTCGTGACCGTGATTGTCGTGATCTCCGCCTGGGAAGTCATCCAGAAGCGCGTTGCGCAATACATGGGTGCATTCCTGATCCTGTCGGGGCTGATGATCGGCGTATTCTGCGCGCTCGACGGCTTGCTGTTTTACGTATTCTTCGAAGCAACGCTGATCCCGATGTTCATCATCATCGGCGTATGGGGCGGGCCTAACCGCGTCTATGCAGCAATCAAGTTTTTCCTCTATACGCTGGTCGGTTCGTTGCTGACCCTGGTTGCGATTCTGTATTTGTACTTCAAGTCCGCCGGCAGCTTCGAGATCCTCGCATGGCATCAATTGCCTTTGCCAATGTCGACCCAGATAATAATCTTCCTCGCATTCCTGATGGCGTTTGCAGTCAAGGTGCCGATGTGGCCGGTACATACATGGCTGCCGGATGCGCACGTGGAAGCGCCTACCGGCGGTTCCGTGGTGCTGGCCGCGATCATGCTGAAACTGGGTGCGTACGGCTTCCTGCGGTTTTCGCTGCCGATCGCGCCGGATGCCAGCCACTATCTTTCCGGCTTCATGATTACGCTGTCGCTGATCGCGGTCATCTATATCGGACTGGTTGCACTGGTGCAGACCGACATGAAGAAACTGGTCGCGTATTCATCGATCGCGCACATGGGCTTTGTCACCCTGGGCTTTTTCGTATTCAACGATATGGCGTTGCAGGGCGGTATCGTCCAGATGATTTCGCACGGCTTCGTGTCCGCTGCCATGTTCCTGTGTATCGGTGTCCTGTACGACCGTATGCACTCGCGCCAGATCGCGGATTACGGTGGTGTCGTCAATACGATGCCAAAATTCGCCGCCCTGTTTGTGCTGTTTTCGCTTGCCAATTGCGGCCTGCCCGCGACCTCCGGTTTCGTTGGTGAATTCATGGTCATCCTGGGTACGGTCAAGTTCAATTTCTGGATTGGCCTGCTGACTGCCACCGCGCTTATCTGGGGCGCTGCATATTCGTTATGGCTGGTCAAGCGCGTATTATTCGGTGCGATCGGCAATGATCACGTCGCACAGCTTCAGGATCTCAACAAGCGCGAATTTTTCATGCTTGGCTTACTGGCTGTTGCCGTGATTGCAATGGGTCTGTATCCAGCACCGTTTACTGATGTGATGCAGATTTCCGTGGCGGACTTGCTCAAGCACGTCGCGATCTCGAAACTGAACTGATGAACGCGTATTTGAACTCAAATAGTGAGCGCTGATCAACGGCGACGAAATGACTAACATGAATCTGATTCCTGTCTATCCTGAAATTTTTCTCCTGATTGCAATTTCGGCGATCCTGCTGATCGACATGTTCCTGTCGGACGCGAAGCGCAACATCACGTATTTGCTCTCAATGGTAACGCTCGTGATTTGCGGCGTCTTGAGCATGTCCGACATCACGAGTGGCGCGACGGTCTACACTTTCCACAACATGTTCGTCTCCGACCCGATGTCGGGCCTGCTGAAAGTGTGCAGCTATATTGCTGTCGGCTTGACGCTTATTTATTCCCGGCAATATGTTTCCGAACGCAGCATGACGAGCGGCACGCTGGGAGGTGAATTTTATGCGCTGGCATTGTTCACGCTGCTGGGCCAGATGGTCATGATTTCGGGTAATAATTTCCTCATCATCTATCTCGGACTCGAATTGATGTCGTTGTCCCTGTATGCACTGGTAGCATTGCGTCGGGATAATACCGGGGCCACCGAAGCGGCGATGAAATATTTCATTCTTGGTGCGCTTGCTTCAGGCTTCCTGTTGTATGGCATCTCGATGCTGTATGGCGCAACCGGCTCGCTCGACCTGACAGAAGTTGCCAAGGTAGCTGCCTCCGGTACGGTCAACAAGCCGGTACTGGTATTCGGCGTGGTATTTCTGGTCGCGGGACTGGCATTCAAGCTTGGCGCCGTACCGTTTCACATGTGGGTACCCGACGTCTATCAGGGTGCGCCGACGGCGGTAACGCTGTTGCTGGGTGCGGCGCCAAAATTGGCGGCATTCGCCATCTGCATTCGCTTGCTGGTGGAAGGTCTGTTGCCGCTGGCCATGGATTGGCAACAAATGATTTCGGTGCTTGCGGTACTATCGATCGCGGTCGGCAACATTACTGCGATTGCCCAAACCAACCTGAAGCGCATGCTGGCCTATTCCACCATCGCACAAATGGGCTTCATGCTGCTTGGCCTGATGTCCGGTGTCGTGAACTTCAATCCATCCGGCGCAGCGGGCGCTTACAGCTCCGCCATGTTTTATGCGATTACCTATGTGCTGACCACGCTGGGCACATTCGGCATTATCCTGCTGCTGGCGCGCGCCGGCTTCGAAGCTGAAAACATCGATGACCTCAAGGGATTGAACCAGCGCAGCCCGTGGTTTGCGCTGGTAATGCTGCTCCTGATGTTTTCGCTGGCCGGTCTGCCGCCGATGGTAGGGTTCTATGCGAAAGTCATGGTGCTGCAGGCACTGCTGGGTACGGGCCAGATCTGGCTGACGGTTGTGGCCGTCATGCTTTCGCTGGTCGGTGCGTTTTACTATCTGCGTGTCATCAAGGTCATGTATTTCGACGAGCCGCTCGACACCACGCCGATCGTCGCCAGTGGCGACATGCGCGTCGCCTTGAGCATCAACGGCATTGCCGTACTTGGACTGGGCCTGCTGCCCGGACCGCTGATGGCGGCATGCGCAAGCGCCATTGTCAAAACACTGGCGTCTTGAATTTTAGAAGCCGCGTAAATCACGGTGGATGTCTCTCTCTCAAGCTGGTTTCTTATCATGTTGGCGGTGGTTGCCGCCAACCTTCCTTTCTTTAATGAGCGATTCTTCGCCCTTGTTCCCATCGGCCGCGCCGTCAAGCCGTTCTGGTTGCGGCTGATTGAAATGGCGCTGCTGTACGCAGCCCTTGCCGGGATTGCCTATCTTCTCGAATCGCGAATGGGAAATGTATTTGCGCAGGGATGGGAATTCTATGCCGTCACCATTTGCCTGTTTATCGTGCTTGCATATCCTGGATTCGTGTTCCGCTATCTGCGCCGACGGCGCGATTGATCCGATTCGACGCGATCCGATACGGATGACGCATCAACGCATGACCCGCGATTGATTCAGCGTGATAAATTCTTGGCTTGGCTGCGTTTCGTCTCTCTTGCTTCTTCCGGAAAAGGGAAAAGTAAGAAGCGCGGCTTCCTGTTTATTCGCGTCGCTTCAACCACCGGAGTGTCTGTATGGATCAGCATCTGAAAGAAACGCAAGTCGATAGTACCGTTGCTTACGAAGGACATTTCATCAAGGTACAGTGCGATACGGTTCGCTTGCCTGATGGCAAGCATTCGGCGCGCGAATACATCCGCCATCCGGGCGCAGTCGTGATCCTGCCCTTGTTCAATGACGGTTCGGTGCTCCTGGAACGGCAATATCGGTATCCGCTCGATCGCGTATTCATCGAATTTCCCGCCGGTAAAATAGATCCTGGCGAGGATCCCCTGGTGTGCGCAAAACGCGAATTACAGGAAGAGACCGGGTATACCGCCACCGATTGGCGCTTCGTGTGCACCATTCACAATGCGATTGCGTACTCCGACGAACACCTGGATATTTTCCTTGCCAGAGGACTGATTGCCGGAGAAAGCCAGCTTGATGACGGCGAGTTCCTGGAGACATTCATGGCCCCCATGAATGACATGCTGACCTGGATTCGAGAGGGGAAAGTTACGGATGTCAAAACCATCATAGGCGCCTTCTGGCTGGAAAAAATCATTTCCGGGCAATGGCAGCCGTAAGGCTGATGCCAGGTATGCCGGGTAAGCGTTGCCGGATGGGTTTTCACTGCATTCGCCATCGCTTTGCCAGCGTCATGCCACTATTTTATACACTCCCGTGTATTTTTAGACTGGCGCAACTTCATTGCGAAAACAACGGTATTTTTACCTATACTCCCGATATTTCCTTGATTGCGATTCCTGGGGGATCAGCGGGAATCACGGCTGAAAGCAAAAACGCTCCGTAAAATCCAGGAGCGTTTCTATCGGGATTGCGCAATTGCGCAGAGTGGGAAATTGATCTTATCCGCGTCCCGTCAGGCTGCCGTTCACGACTTTTACGCGATCGCCGACATTCCAGCCAGGTGCTGCGGCATACGGAAAGGTGCGGATGTTGCCATCCTCCATGCGCACCCTGACGTTGTACGACGTGGTTGAGCGCGTGCGTTTTTCCACTTCGTTGCCGGCATAACCGCCGCCTACTGCACCGGCCACCGTCGCCAGGGCGCGGCCGTTACCGCCGCCGACATGATTGCCCAATACACCGCCAAGCACGGCACCGGCGACTACGCCAAGTCCGCTCGGTTTTTCAACATGTTGAACAGGCTGGATGGATTCTACCTGGCCGCAACTGCTGCATATGCCTGGTGCACGAGCGAGCGCGACAGATCCCTCGTCATGGCCGGCGCGTGGCTGCGCGGGGCGTGCATGCGCAGTATGCGATGGCGTGTGCCGGGAAGGTGTTGCCGGTGCTGCAGGCGACTTCAAAGGCGCAACGGCGGTATCCTCGGTTGCCTTGCCATTCATGTCGGTGCCGGCGCTTTCCGCTGCAATCGCGGCCGAAGCAGAAGGGGTAGTCGATGCGATGACCGGCGTATTGCCGCTATGCGAAGTCGGCAGAATACCGGTAATGGCAGCGGCGCCGACCAGGCTTGCCAGCATGACGGAAACGGCTGCTGCCGCGATGAGCGGATGAATACGACGAGATGATTGGCTGGTTTCCATGATGACCTCCGATGAAGCATGTATTGTTCATGCATATGAACAAATTATCGGGGGTAAATCACCTGAAAACTAGGGCGGGAATGTGTCAGGTGTAAGGAGTTGTAACGCTGTGCGAGATAATCCATGGTTTTCAGAACGACAGCGGGAGCGCGTTGCGGCTCCCGCCGTGGTCGTCAACTTCTGCAGCTTCAATCCTCGCGCCGCAAATGCGGGAACAGGATCACGTCGCGGATATTCGGCGAGTCGGTCAGCAACATCATCAGGCGATCGATGCCGATGCCGCAACCGCCGGTCGGTGGCAAGCCGTATTCCAGTGCGCGAATATAATCGGCATCGTAAAACATCGCCTCTTCATCGCCCGCATCCTTGGCGGCGACCTGCGCATGGAAGCGCGCCGCCTGGTCTTCCGCATCGTTCAACTCGGAAAAACCGTTGGCGATTTCGCGCCCGGTCATGAACAGCTCGAAACGCTCGGTGATGCCGGGCCGCGTGTCGGATGCGCGCGCCAGCGGCGAGACTTCGATCGGGTAATCGATGATGTAAGTCGGTTCCCATAGCTGCGCCTCGGCGGTTTCCTCGAACAGCGCAAGCTGCAGTGCGCCAAGGCCGCTGGTGGACAGGGGCGTGATGCCGAATTTCTTCAGCTCAGCCTTGAGGAACGCGACATCGTGCAATTGTTCGCTGGTGTAGTGCGGCGCATATTGGTTGATCGCGCCGACGATGGTCAGCCGCTGGAACGGCTTGCTCAAATCGAGTTCCCGGCCCTGGTAGGTCAGGCAGGCGCTGCCATGCGCATCGATTGCCGTCTGCCGGATCACCGCTTCGGTGAAATCCATCAGCCAGAGATAATCGACATACGCTGCGTAGAACTCCATCATCGTGAATTCCGGATTGTGGCGCGGCGAAACGCCCTCATTGCGGAAATTGCGGTTGACTTCGAACACGCGCTCGAAGCCGCCGACCACCAGCCGCTTCAGATACAGCTCCGGCGCGATGCGCAGGTACATCTGCATGTCGAGCGCATTGTGATGCGTGATGAACGGCTTGGCGGCTGCGCCGCCGGGAATCGAATGCAGCATCGGCGTTTCGACTTCCATGAAGTCGTGCTCGGTCATGAAGCGGCGGATCGACGACATCGCGGCGGTGCGCGCCTTGAAGGTGCGGCGCGTTTCTTCGCTCATGATCAGATCCAGGTAACGCTGACGGTATCTGGTTTCGTGATCGGCCAGGCCGTGGAACTTGTCCGGCAGCGGGCGCAGCGACTTGGTCAACAGGCGCAGGCGCGTTACCTTGACCGACAACTCGCCGGTCTTGGTCTTGAACAGCAGACCCTCCGCGCCGAGGATATCGCCCAGGTCGTAATGCTTGAATGTCTCATACGCCTCGGCACCCGCCAGTTCGCTGGTGATGAAGAGCTGGATGCGGCCATCGGAATTCGAACCGGAGGCATCCTGAATCGTGGCGAACGACGCCTTGCCCATCACGCGCTTCAGCATCATGCGGCCGGCCACGACCACATGCATCGTCTGCGCTTCCAGCGCTTCGTGCGTCATCTCGCCGTATTGCATGCGCAGATCGGCGGCCTTGTGTTGCGGGCGGAAATCGTTCGGAAACGCAACGCCGTTGCTGCGGATCGCGGTGAGCTTGGCACGGCGTTCCGCAATAATCGCATTTTCGTCGTGGTGGGCGGCGGGATGCTGTTGGTCTGTCGTCATGGATGGTAATGAATCACTCAGGTAAATTATGCAAATAAGGCCTTGATGGGCAATATGCGGCATTCATGCGCGAACATGCCTGCCTGCGATACCGGTCAAACGCCTTGCTTCAACGACGCCGCAATAAAGTCGTCCAGATCGCCGTCGAGCACCGCCTTGGTGTTGCCGACTTCGTAATTGGTGCGCAGGTCCTTGATGCGCGACTGGTCGAGCACATAGGAGCGGATCTGATGGCCCCAGCCGATATCGGTCTTGGAGTCTTCCATCTTTTGCTGCTCGCTCATGCGCTTGCGCAGCTCCAGCTCGTACAGGCGCGACTTCAGCATTTCCCATGCCTCGGCGCGGTTGCGGTGCTGGCTGCGGTCGTTCTGACACTGCACCACAATGCCGGACGGCGCATGTGTCAGGCGCACCGCGGAATCGGTCTTGTTGATATGCTGACCGCCCGCGCCGGATGCGCGATAGGTGTCCACCCGCACATCGGCTGGATTGATGTCGATGTCGATCGATTCGTCTACTTCCGGATATACGAACACGCTGGAAAACGAGGTATGGCGGCCGTTGGCGGAATCGAACGGCGACTTGCGCACCAGCCGATGCACGCCGGTTTCGGTGCGCAAAAAGCCGTACGCATATTCGCCTTCGACCTTGATGGTCGCGGTCTTGATGCCGGCGACTTCGCCTTCGGACTCTTCCAGGATCTCGGTCTTGAAACCCTTGCGCTCGCAATAACGCAAATACTGGCGCAGCAGCATCGAGGCCCAATCCTGCGCCTCGGTGCCGCCGGCGCCGGCCTGGATATCGACGAAGCAGTTGTTCGGGTCCATCGGATTGGCAAACATCCGGCGAAATTCCATGCCTTCCACGAGCTTTTTCAGCTCTTCGGCATCCTGTTCGATCGCCAGCAGCGTATCTTCATCCTGCTCTTCGCGCGCCATCGCAAACAGATCGCTCGCGTCGCGTAAATTGGACTCGATTTTAGTGAGAGTGTGGACGATCGCTTCCAGCGATTTTTTTTCCTTGCCGAGATCCTGGGCGCGCTTCGGATCGCTCCAGACGGCGGGATCTTCCAGCTCGCCGTTGACTTGTTCGAGTTTCTCCGACTTCACATCGAAGTCAAAGATACCTCCGTAATTCAGCCTCGCGCATTGTAAGGTCCGCCAGCAGGGCGGAAAGGGAATTGAGACGTTCTGCTTCCATGATGAATTCTTCTGCAATCAAACCTCGAATTATACCCGACAGGACGCCCGGCAAGCCCTGGATTGGCCGTACGATCCGTAGAGATATTGAGGCCGCGACTTGATGGCGGGCCATGCCGTTCCGGCGAAAGCCTATAGCCAATGCGTTTGCTGCACGTATTGAACATGTCGCGTGCCGGAATGGCTTTTTCCGGTGGGTATGGCAGATATTACAGTTGCGGCACCAGTTGAAATCATGCAAGCTTGGCAACAAATTTACATTGAGGAATGCGGGGGTGATGTATCTGCTCAAAAGTAACAGTGAATGGATATCCGGAAAACAGGTAATGCGCCCGTGAATTATAAAAGCTGACGCGAGGTTACTGAACTGAACGGCGCTTTTTAAAGTTCGGGAAACATACTCAAAATCAATACAAAAACCAATCAATACGATCATGAATCGGACTGCACGCATCTACCGAATCGAGCAACTTCTGCATGAATACAAGATCGTTTCCCGCGAACGATTCCTGGCGGAACTGGAAGTTTCAGCCGCGACATTTAAGCGCGACCTCACTTATTTGCGGAGCCAGTTAAACGCACCAATCGACTACGATGCGGAGGCGGGCGGATATTGCTTTGGTGTAGCGCCATGCGGTCCACGATACGAGTTGCCGGGCCTATGGTTCAATGCCGATGAAATCCACGCATTGCTCACCATGGAGCAACTGCTGCAGGAATTGCAGCCCGGACTGCTGGCGCCGCATATCAATCCTTTACTCGATCGCTTGCATCGATTGCTCGACAGGCCGGAAGTGTCGAAGAACGAAGTGCAGAAGCGGATTCGGATATTTCGGGCCAATGCCCGTCACGTCAGCCCAACATCATTTGGGCCCATCAGCCACGCAGTACTCTGCCGCCGCCAGCTGAAGATCCAGTATTTTCATCGCGGGCGCAATGCAACAGAGACGCGCACGCTATCCCCGCAGCGCCTGACCTATTACCGCGATAACTGGTATCTGGATGCATGGTGCCATTTGCGGCAAGGTATACGCTCGTTTTCTCTCGACGCCATTCAGGATACGGAACTGCTGGACGAAGCCGCGCTGGATGTGCCGGATGCGGAACTCGACGCGACTTTCATGGCGGGCTACGGCATCTTCAGCGGGACGAAGGTGGAATGGGCGGTACTACGATTTTCACCGGAAAGGGCGCGCTGGGTAAGCCGGGAATGCTGGCACCCGCAACAGAAGTTTGAATTTGAGGAAGACGGACATTACGTTCTTCGGGTGCCGTATAGCGACGATCGGGAGTTGGTGATGGATATTTTGCGGCATATGCCGGAGGTGATGGTGTTGGGGCCGGGTGGTTTGCAAGCGCGGGTGATGGCGTTGCTGGAGAAGGGGCTGATTGCAGCTATGGGTTGACATGGTATTTAAATAATGAAGTGGCTCACCCCCTGAGCCTGGTATGCACTACATTTGAGAGCGGCATTTAACCTGTGGGATATCTTGATGAGTAAGGATGCTTCTTATTTTCGATACTGGGGCAAGGCGAAACCTGCAGAGGTCAATGGTCCTGCTTATCACTTATTACCATTTCATTGCCTGGATGTGGCGGCCGTTGCGGGAACCTTGCTCGATATGGGCGTTATTCGCCTCGATTCGCTGGCTGTAAGTCTCGGATTGGACTACAAGACTGTGAGACAGCTCGCCATTTTTTTTATGGTCTTGCATGACCTTGGAAAATTTTCAAATGCATTTCAAGGCTTGGTGCGGGATCTCTCGCCTGAGCTGGTCTCGGCCAATCCTTCCAAACATTACGATGAGCGTCACGATACGTTGGGATGGCTGGTATGGCGAGACAGTTTGAGACATGACGTTTTGGAATCACGCCTGCCTTTGCCAGGCCATGAACTCTGGGCCATGTGGATTAAGAGTGCGGTTGGGCATCACGGTATGCCACCCAAAGAGGAAGCCAATGGTGGGATGCTGAGGCTTGATGCCGCTGATTACTTCATGGCAGATGATATTGCAGCCGCCCGCAGTTTTATCGCTGAGGTTGCCGTAATGTTCCTTCCTGATGCTTTGCCAACACCGGACAAAGCAATGCGAGAGGCGTTTAAGCGCCATAGTTGGCAGCTTGCAGGGTTGGCAGTTCTTGCCGACTGGTTGGGATCTAATCAAGCGCATTTTCACTATTACACCGACTCGTCGATATCACTTCCCGAATATTGGAAAAACATAGCCAAGCCCGCGGCGGCGGAAGCTGTTGTGGGCGCGGGACTCGCGGCCAGCCCTGTGCGGGGCTATCAATCCCACACTGATTTGTTTAGTTACTTGATTGAACCTACACCCTTGCAACGCTTTGCAAGCGAAGTGCCTTTGGGTGAAGGGGCGCAACTTTTTCTGCTCGAAGATGTCACTGGTGCTGGCAAGACGGAGGCGGCCTTGATTCTCGCTCACCGGATGATGACAGCGGGTCTTGCCGATGGCATTTATTTTGGTTTGCCATCGATGGCAACCGCTAATCAAATGTATCGGCGCATCGGCAATGTGTATCGCCATTTTTATTCCACGGACGCTGAGCCGTCATTGATATTGGCGCACGGTGCGCGTCAATTGATTGACGAATTTCGACTCTCAGTCTCGCAGCCAGCAGACCGTAACTACCAATCAGACGAACCCAGCGCCACCGCGCAATGCACGGCGTGGCTAGCCGACAATCGTAAGAAAGCTCTACTTGCAGATGTCGGTGTTGGTACGGTTGATCAGGCATTGCTGGCTATTCTCCCCGCACGCCACCAGTCGCTGCGCTTGCTCGGTTTGGCGCGAAAGATACTGGTGGTCGATGAGGTGCATGCCTATGACCCTTATATGAACAAATTGTTGCGCCGCCTGCTTCTTGCACATGCTCGACATGGTGGCAGCGCTGTACTTTTGTCCGCGACCCTGCCATCGACGATGCGCACCGAGTTGGTCAATGCCTTTCAATCGGGGACGTGCAATGAGCCAGAATCGTTACCCGTTGATCTACGTTATCCTTTGATTACGCACGTTCACGATCAGGTAGATGCTACCCATTGCGAAACGCGTACACAACTACGGCGAGCGGTATCCGTCCAGATGATGCAGGACGAAGCCGCCGTGTTGGCAATGATCCGCGAGCAAGCTGCAGCTGGTCGTTGCGTCTGCTGGATTCGCAATACAGTGGATGACGCACGCGCAGCATATGCTGCGTTGCAGGACCATATCGAACCGGACAAGTTAATGCTGTTCCATAGCCGCTACGCGATGGGTGATCGACTCGATATCGAAAACAAGATGTTGGACGCATTCGGCAAAACGTGCAATGGCATTCAACGCGCGGGCAAAGTGTTAATCGGTACGCAAGTACTGGAACAGTCTCTGGATTTTGACGTAGATGCCATGGTGAGCGACTTGGCACCGATTGATTTGTTGATTCAGAGAGCCGGTCGGCTGCAGCGCCATACACGTGACGCCGATGGCAATCCGGTTAGTTCGGGAAGTGACCAACGACCATCACCGATTTTCTATGTGTATGGACCGGTGCCCACAGATTCGCCTGCTATCGATTGGTATGCGGCAGTATTTCCGAAGGGCCGTTACGTTTATCCGGATGCCGGGCGATTGTGGCTCACTCAAAAAGCTTTGCTTGTTGCGAATCAGATCGTCACACCTGGAGAGCCAATGCACCCGGCGGCGGTGCGTGAACTTGTTGAAGCGGTATATGGCGAAGGGGGCAAGTCAGAAATTCCTGACTCATTGGCGCAGGCAACCAACAAGTGCTACGGAGAAATGCTTGGCGAACAGAGTATGGCCGATTTTAATTCCCTCAATATCGACAAGGGATATTGCCGCGATAGCAGCAGGTTCTGGGATGAGGAAGCTCGTATTCCAACACGTCTTGGCGACGAAACCGTGACCGTGTTCCTTGCGTTTCAATCTGCCGATGGATTGCGCCCATTCATTGAAGCTGATCGTTTTGCCTGGGAGCTTTCCGCAGTGAGGTTGGATGCCAAAAAGCTAAATGCCCTGTCTCCCGAATGGACAAGCCGATACGAGACAGAAATTACAGCTTTGCGCGCGCGCCACAAGTTGTTGGTCGAACCGTCAATCATTTTGCCCTTGGAGCCGACAATCGAAATGGGGGAATGGCGGGCTATGGGTGCCAATGCAAAAGGTCAGCTCGTCGAAGTCCGCTACAACGTCGCGCTCGGGCTTTGCATCGGATAAAAAATATATAGAGCGGGCTCGTCTGTTGAGCCTGGTATCTCTCTACTATGGGATGCCAATTATTTAGGTTGAATTTTTGGGAGGGTAAAAAGTGAATCTTTTGCATGACGAATGGCTCACTGTTAGGCGCCGTGATGGGAGCATTGCGAGGATTAGCCCGGCTGGAATTTCGCCTGAATGTAATAACCCGGCTATAGAGTTAATAGCGCCGCGTCCTGATTTTCGAGGGGCGCAGTACCAGTTCTTGATTGGATTGCTACAAACCGCCTGCGGGCCTGACGAGCGCGACGAATGGCATGATCAATGGGATGCAGGTCCGAGCGTAATGGAACTGACCGCCTCGTTCGAGCGCTACGCCAATGCATTCCAATTGAATACCGACGGCCCCGCCTTCATGCAAGATTTCAATTTGCCTGATGGTGAGACCAAACCGATTGCCGCTTTGTTGATCGATGCGCCGGGTGGTAAGACCATCAATGACAACCTTGACCACTTCATCAAACGTGATACGGTCGGCGCAATTTGCCCGGTATGTGCGGCGACCGCACTCTTCACCTTGCAAATTAATGCACCGAGTGGTGGAGTGGGGCATCGCGTATCGCTGCGAGGAGGGGGGCCGCTGACGACGCTGGTACTACCCCGCGACGAGCAAGCTACGCTCTGGCATAAACTTTGGCTTAACGTCTTGCCGAAGTCCGAGCTGAATGTTGATGCACTGGCGATGGGCAACGATCATGACAGTGCAATCCTACCCTGGCTCGCCACTACCCGCGTGAGCGATATCAAAGGCAGCGATACCACTCCCGGACAGGTGCATCCGTTGCAAGCCTACTGGAGTATGCCGCGCCGCATCCGACTTGATTTCACCAATGTACATGCCGGTAAGTGCGAGATCTGCGGTGCTGACAGCGATCAGCTTATCAGCCAGTACCGTGCCAAAAACTATGGAATAAATTACACCGGTGCATGGCTGCATCCTCTCACTCCCTATAGTTTTTATCCGAAAAACGAGAAGCCGCCTCTGTCGGTGAAAGGGCAGAA
>DATEZO010000136.1:0-5407 GCA_035255485.1 Burkholderiaceae bacterium | reverse complement strand
TATCGTTGGCAGAAAGATCAGAAGCCGGAGGAAGGGAAATAATTGCGTTCATTTCGCCATTTTAACGGAGAGCAAGTCGCGATATTTTCTTCTAGAATGTTTTTATCGCGAATCTTTTTTCGCTGTTTCTTCGCCGCACCTTCGTCGCCTTTCCGTGCTCCCGTCCGCGTCCCTGCTGCAGTTAATCTTCGTATCACTCCTGGCGCACAGCGCCCTGGCCGGCGCGCGCATCACGACCTCGCTGTACGCACTGTCGCTGCACGCGTCCGAATTCACTATCGGCGCGCTCATTGCGCTGTTCGCGCTGTTTCCCATGCTGTCGGCGGTCTCCGTGGGGCGCATCATCGATCGCATCGGTATCGGGCGGCCGATGCGAGCGGGCTGCGCCGCGATTGCTGTCGGATGTGCAATGCCAAGCCTGATCGGCGGTTTGCCAGTGCTGTATTTCGCCACCATCCTGATCGGCACCGGCTTCATGGCGGTGCAAGTCGCGGCGCAACATACTGTGGGCGCCGTTAGTGCATCGGAGCAGCGAGCATCCAACTTCAGCTGGCTCGCACTTGGCTTTTCTATTTCCGGCTTCTGCGGCCCGGTCATTGCCGGACTCGTGATCGACCATGCACGCTACAACATTGCCTATCTGACCTTTTGCATGATCGCGCTCAGCGCATTAGCGCTCACCGCACATGGAAGGCTTTGCCGGTTCCATCCTGCCCCACAGGAACAGCAAGCGGACTCCGGCAGTACGATGCAACTGCTGCGGGACAAGGAGCTGCGGCGCATTTATATCGTCGGCACCTTGCTTGCCTCAGCATGGGATCTGTTTACGTTCGTGTTGCCGATTCATGGCTCGCATCTCGGATTTTCCGCATCGACAATCGGTTTGATCCTCGGCTGCTTCTCCGTCGCGACGTTCGTCGTGCGCCTGGGCATGCCGTGGATTGCGCGTCGTTATAGCGAGTGGCATGTCCTAACGGTGGCGCTGATGCTCGCCGTGGTGTGCTACGCTCTGTTTCCGCTGATGCGGCAGCCGGCAGCGATGATGGGGGTAGCCGCCATGCTGGGCGCTGCGGTCGGGTCGAGCCAGCCGAACATGCTGGCCCTGCTGCATCATGCGGCCCCGTCGGGCCGGGGAGCGGAGGCCGTTGGAGTACGCATCACCATCGGCAATGCCTGTCAGGTCCTTCTGCCCCTTGTGTTCGGCGGCGCCGGGGCGGCGTTGGGATTGCCGGCGGTATTCTGGGCAATGAGCGCAATGATCAGCGCCGGCGTGCCGTCCGCGTGGCACAAAGCATTTCGCAGGTAGCGACAGTACGCGCGGCCGATCCTGAAAAATTTGATTCAAGACAAGGCACTCGAAAGAGGCAGTGCAGTATTTTTAGCCTGCCGCAGCGACCTCTCACGAAGAGAAGAATATTGCGCCAATTGCAATTTGGCATATCGGTGATAATACTGTTTACTGCAGCACCGATTTTCCGTGCACTTACCGATACAGGAATCCAGATGTCGTCGATAGCCGATCTACGTAAAGAATACAGCCGTGCCAGCCTGTCTGAAGACGAGGTTTTGCCCAACCCGATCGATCAGTTTTCCAAATGGTTTGGCGAAGCGCTACTGGCGAAAGTACCGGAAGCAAATGCCATGACCGTTTCAACTGTCGGCGCCAACAATCGCCCGTCTTCGCGGATTCTGTTGATCAAGGATGTTGATCAGCGTGGAGTCACGTGGTTTACGAACTATGAAAGCCGCAAAGGTCATGAGTTAACGCAAAACCCGTACGCGGCGCTGCTGTTTTACTGGATCGAACTGGAGAGACAAGTACGCATCGAAGGCCGGGTCGAACGCATCTCCGATGCCGAGAATGATGCCTACTTCCAGAGCCGCCCGTTGAAAAGCCGCCTCGGCGCCATCGCGTCGTCGCAAAGCCGTCCGGTTGCAAACCGGGCAGAGCTGGAAGCACGGGTTACGGAAGTGGAACAACAATATGGTGAACATCCGGTTCGCCCCGCGCACTGGGGTGGATACCGGTTGACGCCGGATTACATCGAATTCTGGCAAGGCCGCCCGTCGCGCCTGCATGATCGTATTGCATACGCATTGCAGGCAGACGGCAGCTGGAAGCGGCAAAGGCTGCAACCGTAAAACACGCTATTCCCCGCGGCCGACCGACACGGCATTACCCGATTCCGGCGCGTTATCCAGCGCGCGGAGTCACTGGCGGATCCAACGGCTCGACGGAGGACATGGCATGTTCTGGGAAAAAAAGCTTGGAAGCTGGGTAGACAACATCCGCGGCCGAGCCGCGCTGCCGCTGCGGCTCGAATTGTGGAACGGGCAGCAACTCGATTTCGGCCAGCACACGCCCCATGTCACGGTCAGAATACCGCACGCCTCGGCACTCACTTACCTGCTGACGCCCTCCCTCTTCAACCTCGGCCAAGCCTATGTGGAAGGCAAGATCGAAGTCGAGGGGCGGGCCAATGAAATTATCTCTATCGGCAACGCCCTTGCCAAATACACACTGAAGCAGGAAGGCAAGTTCGCGCGCATCACCCGCTCCTTCCATCACTCCAAGAAGGTAGACGAGGAAGCGATTCGCTACCACTATGACGTGTCGAACGAGTTTTACAGCATGTGGCTGGATAAGAACATGGTGTATTCATGCGCTTATTTCGAGCATGGTAACGAAGATCTCGACACGGCACAGCTGAAGAAGATCGACCACATCCTGACCAAGATACGACTACAGCCCGGCCAGACCCTGCTCGACATCGGCTGCGGCTGGGGAGCGCTGGTCGTGCGTGCTGCCGAAAAATACGGTGCCAGATGCGTCGGCATTACGCTGTCGCAACACCAATGCGACTTGGCCAGGGAACGCGTGGTACGCGCTGGGCTGTCGGACCGCGTCGATATCCGGCTGGAAGATTATCGCGACGTGGGCGGAACCTATGACCGCATTACTAGCGTCGGCATGTTCGAGCATGTCGGCGCCAGGAACCTGCCGCTTTACTTCTCGCGGATGCGCGAATTGCTGGCAGACGATGGCGTGGCGATGAACCATGGTATTACGACTACCGATCCCCGTGACGGCGAAGCCGCATACGGCGGCGGCGAGTTCATCACAAAATACGTATTCCCCCAAGGCGAGCTGCATCACATTGGCACAGTGCTGCGCACCATGCAGGAAGGCGGGCTGGAAGCGCTGGATGTCGAAAATCTGCGGCGCCACTATGCAAAAACCTGCAGCGCCTGGGCCGACAATTTCGAAACGAATGCGGAGCGGATCAAGCCGCTGGTGGATGATAAGCGCTTCCGGATCTGGCGCGTCTACCTTGCCGGCTGCGCCTATGCGTTCATGCAGGACTGGATCTCGCTCTATCAGATCGTGTGCACGAAGGCCGGGCGCGATGTAACGTCCTTGCCATGGTCGCGGCGGTACATGTACGACGCGTGAGCACGCTGTAACAGGCGTTACAACAGGCGCTACAACAGGCGCTACACCGCGCTACGGAAGCTGGATCTTCGCCGCGTACTCCCGCAATTTGTCCATGCCGGGTTCCTTGCGCGGCCACGTCAAGTCGACGCCGTCGTTGCTGTAACGGGGCAGCACATGCAGGTGCAGGTGCGGCACGGTTTGCCACCCGGCCGGCTTGTTGGCTTGCAGGATGGTGATCCCTTCGGGTTCGAACGCCTGCTGAACCGCCTTCGCGATCCTGTTTGCAGCGCGCATCATCGCTGCCGCCGACTCTTCATCGGCATCCACCAGCGTTTCATAGGGCGTTTTCGTGACGACCAGCACGTGCCCTGGATTGACCTGCCCGGCGTCCATGAAGGCAAAGACCAGGTCATCCTCGTATACCTTCGCGCATGGAATCTCGCCCTGGATGATTTTCGTAAAGACGGTTGTCATTGCAGTCCTTTATTCCGACGCGTTGAGCTTGTCGGCGAAGACCTTGCGGAATTTGGCCACCTTCGGCGCCACCACAAAGGCGCAATATCCTTGCAGCGGATGCTGACGAAAATAGTTTTGGTGGTAATCCTCGGCCTTGTAGTATTCCTCGGCAGGACTGAGTTCAGTCACGATGGGCGCATCCCAGACATTGGCCATTGCGGCGATGACTTGCCTGGCGGTCTCCTGTTGTGCAGGCGTATGATAAAAGATCACCGAACGGTATTGAGTGCCGACATCGTTGCCCTGCCGGTTAGGTGTCGTAGGATCGTGGATGGTGAAAAAGATTTCGAGTAGCTCGCGGTAACTGACGGCCTCCGGGTTGAAACTCACCCGCACCACTTCTGCATGGCCGGTCGATCCCTCGCATACCTGTTCATAGGTTGGATTCGGAACATGCCCGCCGGTGTATCCGGATTCCACGTGCTGCACGCCCTTCAATTCCTGGTAGACGGCTTCCAGACACCAGAAGCATCCGCCGCCCAGTGTCGCCGTTTCAGTCGCCATGATCCACTCCCTTTATTCCCTTTCTATGACTTTAGCGCAAACGCATGAAACTGCCTATCGGATTCCCTGACATATCGATAATCTGACGCCCTGCGCACCATTCGGAACAAAAAAATGCGCCGTCATTCATCTGCTAGCAGCAAAGTGACCGAATGTTCAGGCACAACGGTGACGCTCTGCACTCGTGTATCATTTTTGCATGTTTTCCAGCAAGTAGAGATGAACCCATGCTGCACGCAACCGCCCTCGTCGACTCCCTCAAACGCGAACTGAAAGCGCGTGGCATCACCTATGCCGACCTAGCCGCGCGGATCGGCATGTCGGAGGCAAGCGTCAAGCGCATGTTTTCGCAAAAGAATTTCACACTGCAACGACTGGATGAAATATTAAAAGCGACCGAGATCGACTTCCGCGATATCGCGCTGTTTGCACATGACGAGTCGCGGCTGATTTCCGAGCTGAGCTTCGCACAGGAAAAGGAAATCATTGGCGATACCAAGCTGTTCCTGATCGCCGTCTCCGTCCTGAACCACCTCACCGTGGACCAGATCGTGCAGACCTACCAAGTCACCGATGCGGAAGTTGTGAAGTATCTGATACGCCTGGATAAAATCGGGTTTATCGAATTAATGCCGAACAACCGGGTGAAACTGTTGGTGTCGCGTACCTTCCGCTGGATTCCGAACGGCCCGATCCAGAACCATTTCCGGGAGCAAGCCTACAGCGATTACCTTGAATCGAAATTCGATGGCGATCATGAGGTAATGCGTCTTGTTAACGTCATGCTATCGAAGCAATCGATTGCAGCTTTGCTCGACCGTCTCAAGCAAGTCGCGCGCGAATTCTCGCAGCAGCATCAGGAGGATGCGAAGCTGCCGTACGACGACCGCTATTCGATCAGTTTCATGCTGGCGGCACGTCCATGGATGCCGAAGGGATTCAAGGAGTTGA
>DATEZO010000135.1:0-2883 GCA_035255485.1 Burkholderiaceae bacterium | reverse complement strand
AATACACACTGAAGCAGGAAGGCAAGTTCGCGCGCATCACCCGCTCCTTCCATCACTCCAAGAAGGTAGACGAGGAAGCGATTCGCTACCACTATGATGTGTCGAACGAGTTTTACAGCATGTGGCTGGATAAGAACATGGTGTATTCATGCGCTTATTTCGAGCATGGTGACGAAGATCTCGACACGGCACAGCTCAAGAAAATCGACCACATCCTGACCAAGATACGGCTGCAGCCCAACCAGACCCTGCTCGATATCGGCTGCGGCTGGGGAGCGCTGGTCATGCGTGCCGCCGAAAAATACGGCGCCAAATGCGTCGGCATCACGCTGTCGCAGCACCAATGCGACTTGGCCAGGGAACGCGTGGCACGCGCGGGGCTGTCGGACCGCGTCGATATCCGACTGGAAGACTATCGCGACGTGGGCGGAACCTATGACCGCATTACCAGTGTCGGCATGTTCGAGCATGTCGGCGCAAGGAACCTGCCGCTCTACTTCTCGCGGATGCGTGAATTGCTGGCAGACGAAGGCGTAGCGATGAACCACGGCATTACGACTACCGATCCCCGCGACGGCGAAGCCGCATACGGCGGCGGCGAGTTCATCACAAAATACGTATTCCCCCAAGGCGAGCTGCATCACATCGGGACGGTGCTGCGCACCATGCAGGAAGGCGGGCTGGAAGCACTGGATGTGGAAAATCTGCGGCGCCACTATGCAAAAACCTGCAGCGCCTGGGCCGATAATTTCGAAACGAATGCGGAACGGATCAAGCCGCTGGTGGATGAAAAGCGCTTCCGGATCTGGCGCGTCTATCTTGCCGGCTGCGCCTATGCGTTCATGCAGGACTGGATCTCGCTCTATCAAATTGTGTGCACGAAGGCCGGGCGCGATGTATCGTCCTTGCCATGGTCTCGGCGGTACATGTACGACGCGTGAGCACGCTGTAACAGGTGTTACAACAGGCGCTATACCGCGCTACGGAAGCTGGATCTTCGCCGCGTACTCCCGCAATTTGTCCATACCGGGTTCCTTGCGCGGCCAAGTCAGGTCAACGCCATCGTTGCTGTAGCGCGGCAGCACATGCAGGTGCAGGTGCGGCACGGTTTGCCACCCTGCCGGCTTGTTGGCTTGCAGGATGGTGATCCCCTCGGGTTCGAACGCCTGCTGAACCGCCTTCGCGATCCTGTTTGCAGCGCGCATCATCGCTGCCGCCGACTCTTCATCGGCATCCATCAGCGTTTCATAGGGCGTTTTCGTGACGACCAGCACATGCCCTGGATTGACCTGCCCGGCGTCCATGAATGCAAAGACCAGATCATCCTCGTATACCTTCGCGCATGGAATCTCGCCCTGAATGATTTTCGTAAAGACGGTTGTCATTGCAATCCTTTATTCCGGCGCATTGAGCTTGTCGGCGAAGACCTTGCGGAATTTTGCCACCTTCGGCGCCACCACGAAGGCGCAATATCCTTGCAGCGGATGCTGACGAAAATAGTTTTGGTGGTAATCCTCGGCCTTGTAGTATTCCTCGGCAGGACTGAGTTCGGTCACGATGGGCGCATCCCAGACATTGGCCATTGCGGCGATGACTTGCCTGGCGGTCTCCTGTTGCGCAGGCGTGTGATAAAAGATCACTGAACGGTATTGAGTGCCGACATCGTTGCCCTGCCGGTTAGGTGTTGTAGGATCGTGGATGGTGAAAAAGATTTCGAGTAGCTCGCGGTAACTGACAGTCTCCGGGTCGAAACTCACTCGCACCACTTCCGCATGGCCGGTCGATCCCTCGCATACCTGTTCATAGGTTGGATTCGGAACATGCCCGCCGGCGTATCCGGATTCCACGTGCTGCACGCCCTTCAATTCCTGGTAGACGGCTTCCAGACACCAGAAGCATCCGCCGCCCAGTGTCGCTGTTTCAGTCGCCATGATCCACTCCCTTTATTCCCTTCCTATGACTTTAGCGCAAACGCATGAAACTGCCTATCGGATTCCCTGACATATCGATAATCTAGCGCCTTGCGCGCCATCCAGAACAAGAAAATGCGCCGTCATTCATCTGCTAGCAGCAAAGTGACCGAATGTTCAGGCACAACGGCGACGTCCCTGCACTCGTGTATCATTTTTGCATGTTTTCCAGCAAGTAGAGATGAACCTATGCTGCAAGCGACCGCCCTCGTCGATTCCCTGAAGCGCGAACTGAAAGCGCGTGGCATCACCTATGCCGACCTAGCCGCGCGGATCAGCATGTCGGAAGCAAGCGTCAAGCGCATGTTTTCACAAAAGAATTTCACACTGCAACGACTGGATGAAATATTGAAAGCGACCGAGATCGATTTCCGCGATATCGCGCTGTTCGCACATGACGAGTCGCGGTTAATTTCCGAGCTGAGCTTCGCACAGGAAAAGGAAATCATTGGCGACACCAAGCTGTTCCTGATCGCCGTCTCCGTCCTGAACCACCTTGCCGTGGAGCAGATCGTGCAGACCTACCAAGTCACCGATGCGGAAGTTGTGAAGTATCTGATACGCCTGGATAAAATCGGGTTTATCGAATTAATGCCGAACAACCGGGTGAAACTATTGGTGTCGCGTACCTTCCGCTGGATTCCGAACGGCCCGATCCAGAACCATTTCCGAGAGCAAGCCTACAGCGATTACCTTGAATCGAAATTCGACGGTGATCATGAGGTGATGCGTCTTGTTAACGTCATGCTATCAAAGCAATCGATTGCAGCTCTGCTCGACCGTCTCAAGCAAGTCGCGCGCGAATTCTCGCAGCAGCATCAGGAGGATGCGAAGCTGCCGTACGACGACCGCTATTCGATCAGTTTCATGCTGGCGGCACGTCCATGGATGCCGAAGGGATTCAAGGAGTTGA